>JAOZNS010000017.1:7254-22191 GCA_029933635.1 Candidatus Zixiibacteriota bacterium
ACTTTGTGGTCTCGCAGGATCTTCAATAGACCCATTTTGTCTTGGGCAACCCCCTCGGCTAACAGCGCCTCTCCTCTACGTTGCCGAGCCTGACTGGATGGTGTAATGAACTGATCCACCCCAGAGAGCTTTATATAATGGTTGGCGTGAAAAAAACATCCTTCGATTTCAAAGACATGATGATCGGTTGGAGAAACCTCGACATTTATGATGCGGCGTTCTTTCATCCAGCCGATTGTGTAATTGAACCCTGACGCGCGCCCCTGAATTGTTGTAAGCCGAATCGCCTCATATAGATTTTTGGCCCCAAACAATGATCGGGCGATGAAATGTCTACCCACTCCGGAAAGAACTCTTTTAGGCTGAAGGCTATTTACTGAAAAGCAGATACCTTCCTCATTGAAACCACAGGAGTTTCCAGGAAGAAATCCGGGATAGCAAAGTGCGGTGAAAGTCGGCTCTCCGGGTATTTCAATTCTAACCAAATACATCTGGTCATCATAAATTGGAGAACCATCTTCGTTGTGACCAAAAACTGCACTATCGGCGGTAAGAAGCGAGCATGTGGAACATCCGGAATCTGATCTTATTTCAGCATAACGTCTGTATTCTCCTCTCACGTTTACCAAGAACAGTTCTTCAAATGGTTCCTGAGCCCCTTCTGAGATCCCTTTAAGTTCTGCGAGATACTGGGGAAATCGAGAATCATGTAACTTAATCAGTTCCTCGTATCTTTTTTTACCTTCAGCCGTCCGGTGATAAGGAAGAAAAATCCTTTGTAGGTCGGAATTGTCAGCTAAGGTCTTTCGAATTTTTTGGCTGAAAATCTTTCCTATGGCTACCCCTACTTCAAAATGCGATCCTTGAAAAGTGAAGAGTTTCATTTGGAGGTCACCACCATTTTACCGGCAGAGGAGGTAAGTTTCTCAATTTAGTTTTAGAACCAAGATTTTTCTGTATTTCAGTTGCCAAAATATCAATAGCAAAAACGAACTTCTATCTCTAACGATAAGGGCATTTCAAAACTTCCTCTGCCCCCTTTTTACCAGTCTGATCCATTCATCAGGGAACATTTTTTTGAAGGTCTCTGGAAATTGAGGAATGTGAAAGAACTTCAGGGTAATTTTCGAACTGTCTCAGGGACCCTTTCTTCTTCAAGTAATGACTTTTTCATCTCCCTACATCTTTTTCAGCCGTTCCAGAGCCTTCCCATATCCTTCACATTCTTTAGACCACTGAACGAGTTTCTCACAGGGAAACTCATTGCATTCATAACAGAACTCCAAATTCTTCTCATCGACACAACATTTCAGTATCCAGCAGTCCGGAGACCAGTGCTTCGTTCGATCGCCTCTACAGCCCAGACAGCGAACATCTTCTAATTTTACCTCTTCATCTTTTTCCTTTTTGAACCAATCCGCAATTTTCTGAGCAATTTGGGGATCATTTGTTGCCTGAAAAATATCACATTTGTGACATTCCAGCCCGCAAACCGCAATCATACAATTCTCCTTGTCCATGCTCTCTCCTTTCGTTTCTCCTTCAGGATCAAACCTTCAACTTCAATTTACTCCTTCAAATCAACTCCGCAAGCGCTTTTTAGCCTCTATTTCCTGAGATCCGGTAACTTTACTAGATGGTTACCATTGCTTGCCCTTATTTATTTCTTTCTTAGCAATTTAAACCTTGCATCCATTTAGGTCAAGAGTAGGATGAGACCATGGTCAGTGGTCCGTTTGTTATCTCAATATGGTAGATGTTGCGATTTTAAATTTTATCCGCCTTTTCTACAAAAGTTATATTAAAAGAGGATCTTAATTGTAGGGAGTCGCACTGGAGAGATTGGAAAAGGGGGGAAATCTAATAGCTTTGTGGTTGTGTTTCCCTTATCGTAGGCTTTGTTTCCTCTGTCGCCGAGCGTGAAGTCGCCTCCACCGCCTCTCTGACGATAGCGTTGATATCCAACTTTTCAGCATCTATCTCTGATCCAGTTTCGAAGGTTCTGGCAAATGCCTGAATGTTTTCTGCGGTCTCTGCACCGTTGGTTGCCAGGTTTTTTATAATTCTGGACCATTTCAATACGTTCTTCTTTGTGTCCTCTGGAACCGATGAGCTCTCCATCTCTTTGTAAAGCATTTTAGTTATATCCAGAATAGCGGTAGAGGTGCTTTTGAAATCGTGGGCCATTCCGCTGGTTAAATTGCTCAGTGCTTTAAGGGTTTGGGGACGAGCCAGTCGACTCTGGGTGGTTTTCAATTCCAAAATGGTGTTTTTCAGAGTCTGGGTCTGTTTCTTCAGCTCTTCGTAAAGCTCTGCTTTCTCTATGGAGATGGCGGCGTTTTCAGCAAATATGGAAAACAGTTTCAGATCAGTTTCAGTAAATTTCTTTTTCTTATCAAATAGACAGATATTTAAAACCCCTTTGGCTTTGTTCTTTACCATCAAGGGGACGCACAAGCTGGAGGTTATCTTCTTTTCCTTCTTAATGAAGCCAGGAAACTTGTTCTCATTTAAGTCTTGGCCAAGATGAAGAGGTTTGCCATGTTTCATCACCCATCCGGCAACGCTTCTTCCGACCTCCACCACTGCATCTCTAACCAGGTCACTTTGCGGACCCCATACCGAGACACAGCGTAGTTTGCCTATCTGAGGATCATAAAGAAAAAGCGACGATTGGTCTCCTCCTAAGGTTTTAAGAGCCTTGTTGGATATGATGTCCAGAATCCTTGAAAGCTCCATCTCGGAGTTGACCAAGGTGGTTACCTCAAATGCCGCCTCCAGATCCTTGAAGCGCTGCTCCAAAATCTGAGTATGTATCCTGTGTTCGGTTAGATCCTTTTGAAGCTTTTTGACCGCCATCTCCTTTAAAACCACATAGCCAACAAAAAGCAAGGAAAGGGCAACAAACCCTAAGAGGAGGAAGTTGAACATGTAGACATCTATCTGCTCTTCATAAAGCTTCTGGAGGTCGGAGTAGAAAATCACCAGCACGATGAAGGCGGTGAAGATCAAAAACACGGTGAGCACCAAACTCCAAATCTGCCAGTCGCGTCTTTGAATTCTTTTGAGCTCTTTTTCGTAAATATCCATAACAAGAACTAAAGATGGGACGGTTCTGAAGAAGGGACGGAGTCAGTAATTAAAATCGGCAGAAAATCACCCAACTTAATCAAAATAATCTGCCCATCCGTCAAAAATTCCTTAGCTGGATGATAAATTCCGCAAAGGGAAAGACACAATCTCAGATTTAAGGTATTTCAGGATAAGGATGAATTATTTTTTTGCCAATTGAATTGCTTCCATCAGCATGGGGATCAAGATAAGCTGGATGGCAATCCCCGGGAGTCCGGTGATGATGGAAACCTTTATGAATGCCTCCGGACCATAGGGAAGAGATAAAAAAAGTCCAAGGAAAAAAAGCCCTGCGGCAAAAGCTAAACGTCCCAGAATCATAGCCAGCAAAAGCGAAAGGACGGGAAATTTTATCAGTTTGATGAGAATCCCGATGGAAACTCCGTAGACTGGAAGCTCCAGGCTCATTAAAGGAACAGCATAAGGTGGGGGCATGCCAGTTAAAAGAAAACTCATTCCAGGACAGACCAATCCAACGATCAATCCACTTAACGGACTTACAAATATCCCTGCTAAAAAGACCGGGATATGCATGGGCAAAAATATCCTGCCTGCCAGAGCAACTTGATGAAAGATTATAGGGAGAACTATCCCCAAGGTAATAAAAAGTGCAGTTAAAGTTATCTCTTTGCTGGTTAACTTGATCATTTCAAGTTAGCGTTTACGGTTTTTCCTCCGACCTTTCACATCGGATCAACAGAGACTGTGAACTACCCTCCCCTGGCGCTGGCTAAATAGAGATTCGGCTGATCGATGATCCTGATATCTTTTAATCCGGAGTTTCTCATCATATCTATCATCTCCGAGTCAGGGGGCAAGGTATCATGTTCGACCGTTCCACCAGCCATTCTATGATGCTCCGCCAGCTCTTTTTTCCCTAAAAGATGTGCGATGTAAAGTTTACCATCCTTTTTCAACACTCGGCTCATCTCATTTATGGCGCCCCTTTTATCATTTACGTGAGCAAATATTGCCAGACAGGTTATACAGTCAAACGTTTGGGTTTTTATGGGCAGATTCTCCACGCAGGCATTGACAAAGCAAATATTTCTTCCTTTCTCCACCTTGGTAGCTTCCCGGATCATATTCCAGGAGAAATCTAAAGCTACAATTTTTCCTTTGTGTTCAATCTTTCTCCAAAGATGGGGAATAAGAATACCATTGCCAGTCCCCACATCCAGCACCCACCCTCCAGGTTTCAGCTCGAATCTTTCTACCAGCCTTTGAAGCTCCAACTCGTCATCCTGGTGATATCGATGGTTCCATCCAAAGGCTTCCCTGTCAAAAAACTCCCTTTTAGATTGATCGCTCATATGGTAACAACCGCCTTTGCTTCGGTTAACACCCGGACGATCTCCGGCATATTGGTCACCCTACCTGCCTGGATTTTGTCGGCTAAGCCATAAAAATTAACACAGGTGCCACAGCAAATTATCTGCACCCCAAAATTTTCCAAAGATTGCAAGCTTTCCAAAACCTCTGAACCTCTGGCAGCTAACTTCACTCCGGAGTTATAGAGCACCACCATCTGAGGTTTTAATTCAGCATCTATCAATTTTGTTAAGAAATTCCCCATAAGGCGAGCTCCCAACTTTTCTTCCCCCTTTCCCATTTTCTCATTATTTATTACAATTACCTTCTCCATTGAAAACCTCCCAGAAATTTTTTTAAAAATATACAACGCGGTTTTAGATCTGTAAAGTTTTAAAAAATTCCTTGTAGATACCAGATAAACAGCTCTTCTTTTGTGGGAATATAAATATGGTGGTCAAAATTGAACTTACCTTACAAAGATGGCTTTGACATATATATTACAGCTATCTAATTCAATTATCCCTTCTTCGGCCATCCTAACATATTTTAGGATAACCGCTTCCTTCTCTTTTTTAGATCTCTTCTCTCATCCACCTTCTTTAGTTTGGCGTGAGCTTTCCATCTTCTTTATTTATCCCAAACTTCAAAAGCCCTTCTTAGATGAGGAATCGTAATTGAACCGCCTACAACAAGACCAATAGCAAGCGCCTCCTCCAGTTCAGCCTGCTTGACTCCCTCTTGGTGACACCTGATGATATGATACCTCACGCAATCATCACAGCGCAATACCAAAGAAGCCACCAAACCCAGAAGTTCTTTTGTCTTGGCTGGCAAAACACCTGGGCGGTAAACTTGAGAATCGATGCTGTAGAATCTCTTGATGTTTGTGCCGCCGTATTTCAATACGATCTGGTTCAGCCTTTCTCGTTCCTTTTTGAATTTTTCGATCTTTTTCTCCTCCATAGTCTCAACTCTCCTAAACTTTATAGCCCTGGACCTCCTCTGGGGTGGATTTTACCCCCAGACCCAAGACGATACGGTTTACGAAGTTAAAATAGCTGGTTATAAGATTTATGCTCAAGATATCTTCATCCGAAAAGCCAGAATTCCGTAAGGTATCAATATCTCTCCGATTGACCTTTTTGGGGATCTTGGTCAATTTGACCGCATATTCCAGCATTCCGAGAATTTTTTTTGGCAGTTGAAGCGTCTTAAAATCTTTTATTAACCCTCGCAACTTTTCTTTATCTTTCCAATAATGATCCAGAGCCTCTCCATGATGATTTACACAATAATCACAGCAATTTACCGCAGAAACAACGGTGGCAAGCATTTCGCATTCCTCTCGAGATAAGCCCGACTTGCCAAACATAAGACTCAGGTAAAGATCCATGTGTGCTTTCATCGCTTGAGGATTCAGACTGTGGATCCTCATTATATTGGCAACCCTGCCTCGCCTTCTTCTTATCATCTGGTAAACTGCCCTTAGCTTGTCTGTAGCCTGGCTCTCATCAATAGTCTTTATCCAAGGCATAAACAACCGCCTCCTTTATTCTGATCATCTTTTACCCAAGGCTTGCGAGATGGCTTTACCTATACCATCCCTGGGGGCATTGTTCCCCAATCCTGCTTCCTTGCCATTAAGGTAAGTATCTGAAATAAAAATGGGGTGAGAGTTACTCTCACCCCCAGAGATTTATCATCTATTCTCTAAAAACTCTGAAATCAACCAGTATAAAGGCTTTCTAATTTATCTGCCAATTGCTTTCGTCCTTCAGGCGTGGTTGTATCTGCCATAAAGCTGGAATCGAAGTATTGTTGAACCACCGAAAGGCTTTGGCTGTAGTCGGCGATCTCATAATAACTGTCTGCCAGAACCAAGGCTAAATCGAGGTGGTTAATTTCACTATCATGTGGAGAGAAGCTCCAGGAGGGATCAGACGAAAGCACCTCCTGAGCCATAGCGATAGCGTCTTGGAATTTATCCTGTGCATGATAGGCAAAGGCCAATCCCGCTTTGGCATCGTTCGAGTCGGCAACCTTGGTAAGATAGGTTTCGAAAGCATCCTCGGCCAGACCAGCATTGCTTTGCCTTAACTCAGCCCAGCCCAAACCTAAATATGCTTCATGAGCAGAGGTGTCCAGACCGATGGCGGCCTGGAAGTCGGCACTGGCATCACTGAAATTGCCGGCGTCAAACTTGGCCCATCCTTGCTTGATCAGCTCCTCCCCAGTTATCCCTCCTTCCTCCTTTTTCTCACAACCGTTAAGTATAAGAAGGGAAGAAGATAAAATCACTATCAAGAGAAAGCATCCTTTTTTCATAACGTCTCCTTTTTTCATCCATTATCCTTATTTGCCGAATCTTTATTTCAAAAGCACCATCTTTTTGGTCTTATGAAAGTTTTCTGCAATAATTTTGTAGAAGTAGATGCCGGACGCTACCTCCTGCCCACCTTGGTCCCTTCCGTCCCAGATCACCGACTTGTGTCCCGCATCCTGGATTTGATCCACCAGAACCTTTACCTTCTGACCAAGGACGTTGTAAATGATTAACTTCACATGTCCGGAAACGGGAAGATCATATCTTATCCGGGTCTGAGGGTTGAAGGGATTGGGGTAGTTCTGGAACAACTGGAAGGTTTTGGGTATTCCAGCTAAATGTTTCCCTGCAGGATCGTAGATCAGTCTAAAGACCCCTAAACGTCTGGTTTTGGCATGGATCGAATTACCTTGCAGAAAACTCTCCAGCCGAATCCACTTACCGTCTTCATATCTATAAATTGAGAAGCAAGTTTTGTTCTTATCCTTCAGATCGGGATCGTCCAATGAAAAGCTTATAGTTAGATCCTTATCAAATGAGACTGGGGGACCCAACTGATATGCTTCTCCGAATGCCACCATCTCTGGCTCTTCTGTAAACTGATATCGTGAGTCTTTGGAGACGTCGATACAGGTGGCATAGATATCTTTTTTGACCGAGCCGTCTGGGAAGTAAACTTCAACTTCTTTATCGAAGTTGACCAGCTTCCCTCCAGTGCCTGCTCCAATCAGTTGCACCGTCATGGTCTCCTCCACGGTTGTGTCTCTCTCCAGAACTGAGCTGGCAAAAATTGACACTTTGGCATCTCCGCTGGAGGTGAAGACGAAGCTACCTCGATAGGTCTTGGAGGAGATAGGAACGAAATATACCGGACTTGGTGCATTCCCTCCCATGATGACCGATCCAACTGGTGGAGCTTTCAATGGAACGTCGGTGTTGACTATAAAATGAGCTACCGCAGTTGCTACCGGATTCTGGAGCAAGGAGAACGAGACCATCTTCAGGCGCTGGATGGTAACGCAAGTATCGGGCTGGAAGTATATTAATATTCCTATATCCGGATGAAGCGAGTCCCCGATGCAGGGGGAGGAACACTCGAATCGAAAATCGCCGAAGTCTGGGTCAATCAGACGGGGAAACTCGTAGATGTTGTCTAAGATATTTCCGGAGGGTTGATATAACGCTCCACCCCGATTATCCCAGAAATCATTATACTGAATCAAAAGATTCTTTCTGTAACCTCGGGTGGCAGAGGGAGAGAGTTGGGCTCTGAGGTCAGCGATACCACCACCGGTGGAATCGCTGGATATGTTGCCGAAAAAGATATTGCGCTTTATCTGAGGGGTGGAGAAATTTCTGCCACATATGCCCCCGCCGGAAAGCTTGCTTTGATTTTTATAAAAGATGTTATTGATGATATCCGGTGAGCTTTGATTACAGTCTATTCCCCCACCTCTGGAGGCGGAGATGTTGTAGGAGATCAGATTACCCTCAATCACCGGATAAGCGTAGGTGGAGTCAACCTGGACGGAAAGAAAGGCTACGTTGCCTTTGCTTGAGCTATCCGGGGGCTGATTCTCTGAGAAGGGGTCGTTGACCCATACCCTGAACTGGTAAGTGCCGGTCCCGTAGGGAACGAACTTGGCTATTGGCTGGTCAGCATCCACCAGCACCGGTGCCTCAGCCTCTGGAGGTGGAGGTCCTGCGCTCCAGTTGAAGGTCAGTCCTATCTCCTCGAAAGCCTGCGAGTCCGGGTCCTCAGAAGAAGAGGCATCCAGAATTACGGTATCACCCTCAAAAGCATGAGCCACATTGACCACCTTAGCCTCAGGAAGCTGATTTATGATCACCTCCACGGTATCCGGTTCGCTTAAGGCAAAACGATCGTCCACTATGAGACCGAACTTGTATCTTCCGGAGACGCTGGCTTCAAAGTAAACCGATCGAGAGGTATCCGAAGCTAAAGTTGTGGCAGAATCATATAGGATCACGGAGGTGGGTCCAGAAAGCTGGCTCCAGTTAAATTTTACCGTGCTTCTTTGATCAGGATTGATGTCCAAGGCTCTGCCACGTAGATAGGCTTTTGCCCCTGAACCAGGACGAAGCAGGGTATCTGACCCTGCATCCGCCAAAGGAGGGTCCTGAATTGAGATTAGAACTTCGTCGTAGGTTACACTTCTAACTCCCAAAGAATCCCTTACCCAGAGGTGAAATAGCAGAAGCCCTCCCCCGGCCAGACGATATTTGAATTTTTGAATTTGCTTGGTTGAATCAATCTGGATCACGAATTCGCTGGTGTCGTAACCCGTCTCGGTGAGCCGAACCTTGCCCACCGGTTCCCAGATGTAATATTTAATCTGCCCGCTCCCGTCAGGATCGTAGGAGGCTGAAGCATCAAGGGGGATGCTATCCTGCGGGGAGTATCCCACCAGGGTGTCTCCGTAGATGGGGTCGTCTTGGCACACAGGCACCGGAGCATTCGAGACCCCTATTTTAACGGTAGCAAAGCTGGTGTCAAGAGAGTCGGCAACCATCAGCTGAAATTCATAGATTCCCTGATAACTGGTATCCGGAGGAACAATATACGCCTCGGCTGAATCAGCATTTCCGATGGTGAGTGTTTTAGGACCGGAAAGTTGAGTCCATCGGTAGCTCAGAACATCACCGGGGTTGACATCGCAACTTGCCGTTCCATCCAGCCATCCGGTATCTCCGGGTGCCACACCATGAAATTCTCCTGCATCCGCATGCGGTGGATTCTGGATGCTAAAGGTTAAAGTATCTGAATAACCCGGCTCATTATGGCTATCTAAGACCAGCAAGAATACTTTCAAAAAACCTCTTTTACCGCTGGTCTCGGTAATTGGCAGGATATAAATTGAGTTTGTGCCAAGAGAAGAAAAGTTCTGCGGTGGATCCTGCCAACACTTATAATGTCTTAAATACTGCCAATAATAACCTTTTATGTAATCTCCCTCTGCGGTATCCGGATCAGAGGAGCCGCTGCCATCAAAGAATAGAGTATCGCCTGGCAGATAGGTCTCCCTTTGAATGAGAGTATCCCTCCGAGCATACCAATTGAAGACCGCAACCGGAGGATTGTTTTGTGCATATTTTCCTAAGGAGTGAACCTCGGTGGCATCTGGAGGATTTAAGGAATTTTTTATCTTCTCCTCATCCATTTCCAGACGAGAATTCGGGGAGGGAAGCGTCTTTTTGATCTGGGTGTTGGGTTGAGGTTTTTCCGTGGACGCCTGCGGTTTGTTTTCCTTCCCGGGTCCATCCACGGTTGCGCTGGCTGAGGCGGATACCTGGATGGAGTAGTAGCATTCGATTCCTCCACCAGAGCCTTTCTGAGTGGAATTATGGGTAATTATATTATGAAGGATATTAGGTGCCGCCGAGTAGATGAAAATTCCTCCACCATCGTGTTCTGCCTGATTTCCAGTAATTATGTTATAAGCGATGGTGGGGGTGGAGCCAAGGTCGCAGAATATTCCACCCCCGTTGACTTTATCCTCCACTCCGATGGTAACTTCTCTACCCGTCCCCCCCCGGATGGTGAAACCCATTAAGGTGGAGCTTGAGTCAACGTCGGAGGTAAAATAAACCACGCTTCCCTCTTCTTCTCCCCGAGTCAACTTGCTCCCATCGATTACGGTCTGGTTGATGGTGGCAGTATCCCGATCAAACAGATACTCGCTGGTCAAAAGAATGTTCTTCTTGTAAAATATCAGATTTTCATAATAAGTGCCAGGCTTCACCAGAACCGTATCTCCTGATGCCGCCCAACTGATTCCCTCCTGGATGGTGGGAAGGCTGTCCGGAATGATCAGACAGGTGGCAGAGGTATAAAAGAAGACGAAGGGAGAGGTAAACTCCTCCTGCCAGTAAGTTATTACCGTATCAACAGTTACCGTATCCACCTGTCGGGTTGTCTGGGAGTCCACCTCCACGTTCATCCTCCAGAAATAAACCTTCCACCGCTCTAAGGAAGGACCATCATACTCTTTGCTCCTTTGGGAACCATCGATTGTGGAATCCTCCCAGATGACGGAGTTAAAATCGTAATCCAGAGCTAACTTGATGTAAAACCTTTTGGGCGTCTCCGTCTGAGGATAACTTACATCCCACTTGAAGATAGGGAAGGCTGTGGTGACCTTGCTCGAATCGGCAGGAGAAGTCAGCTTCACCACGGTAAGGGCTTTTGCTTGCCTGGCAATAGGGAAAACTGACCATACAAGAATTGCCAGCACCAACAGGACATAAACATGAGCCGAACGTCTCATAACTCCTCTCCTTTAGGTTTGACTCCTCATCTCGTAAAGGAAAAAACTTCTTTCCTTCAAATTTTAGCTCTGTAATTATAAACTTCCCTCTGACTAATGTCAAGAATTTTTAAAATTTTTTTGCAAAAGGTCGATCGGAAAGCTTTTTGGTCCCCTGCTTCTGGGAATCCTTGTTAACCAGAAGAAATACTCATTCCCTTGGACCGGAAAATTCAGTGGTGTCGCACCTCTTCAGGTTTATCCCGGATGTCCACAGGATCTTATAGAAAAGGCAAAAAGTTCTGAGACTCAAAGGCTCAACGATGTCCCGGTGGAAAAGCTATTTTTTAAGAGAAATTTAAAGGGGGGAGGAAGGAACCCATCACAGGATCATACCAGTTCATCTGAAGAACGGTGACTTTGCTCCTGGACCAAAGAGAGAAGGTTGGATAGGTTGGTGTAAATATTGGAAAGAACTTGGGAGAAACGTCTTAAGAGTTCAGTGTATTGCCACCTAAGGCTAAACGCCTCGCCAGGAAATTCAAAAATCTCCAGTAGGGTCTTTTTATAGATCTCATCTATATATCTTAACACAAGATAGGGGTATTGGGTAAGATTCACCTTCGGGAACTCTCCCCGAGTGAACCTTTCCTTATAATTCTCAACTTTTTCTAAAATCAAGGTGCCAAAACACCAGGGCGACATGATCACCCCCAGGGTGGAATCATCCCCATAGTATCCATATACATTTTTTAAAACCACCTCAACTATCATCTTCTTGGCGTAATAGTACGCCCGGGTCTCCTCGCATTTTTGATCACACCGGGCAAGTTTCTCCTTCAAGCGAGCCAGCTCAGCTAAACATCTTTTTTCCACCCCTTCCAGAAAGGTATAAAAATCCTCAAAGTAGACTTTAACGTTCTCATTCAGCGTGTAGATGTAATATCCGCCGTCATCCTTTTTCACTTTGGGTTCCTTCAAACGCCTTAGTTTCTCTTCGGGGAACCCTCTTTTAATTCCGATAGTCAAAGTCTTCTCCATACCGCTATCCCTCTTCAAAAAGCCTTTGATTTTCACTGAACCCAAAAGCAAAAAATATGCCTCCTTCTATACATGGTAGGACCAGAAAGGTTTTTATGTTAAGGCATGAATCATCATAGGGTTGCCTTCAAAATGGTTGAGAGAACAGCTGAGTTTAGAAGAGGAGTTGTTTTGCAATCAGATTCATATTTTTTGCAAACGCTTCCATCAATTATGAGCGAATATCCTTCATGGATTCGTTAAGAAGAAAAGAGCAAGCTGGTTGGCTATTCGAATCGGGAAATGGGAATTTTTCTTTGAGAAAAGAGTTTGCCTCTTTTATATCTAATCCCAGCAGTTATTATTTTGGATTCTTCTCCAAAAAAGTTGTTGATGCATATCCTTGTATCCGTCGGATTTCTACTTCTCTTCACCTGGAGGGTGGATTTCCGATCCGGTCTCACGTCCTTGAGAAAAACACCCTTTGAGATTCTGATCACGCCTTTGAAAAACCTCTCTTTTCTCTGATGGGCGCGCAGGGATGCCGGGGCTGAGGATGTTTCTTCTTGGTCCCTCATCTGCCAGTTCTTTAAAAATGCTCAACCTGCTTATTTTTCGCCCCAATATATATGGACTACTCCACCGGTCAACGGCTTAGACCAGGTATTTTTCAAACCTTCTTGCTCCATAAGTTGTGTGATTTTTTCTGGCTTGGGAAAGTTAGTGATTGATTTAGAAAGGTATCGATAGGCAGCCGTGGAACCAGATAGTGTCCCACCTATTGCTGGAATTATGGTAGTAAGAAACAGATGGTAAAATACACCGAAGAGATCACGTCGGGGCGGGGAGAACTCAAGCATCAGGAGTCGCCCACCTTTCTTTAAAACCCGTACCATTTCAGAAATCGCCTCTCTGTAATGTCCGATGTTCCTTAAGCCAAACCCGATGCTGACTATGTCAAACGAGTCGTCTTCAAATGGAAGATGCAGTGCATTTCCCATAAACAAGGCGATTTTGCTGTCAATCCCCTTGTTTTTCATTTTCCGAGTTGCTAAGTGGAGCATCTCCTCTTCCAGATCAATGCCTACAATTTTGCCCACGCCATTGCACCGGGCAAATCTGATGGCAATATCCCCGGTTCCGGTGCAAACATCCAGTATCCTCTCTCCCGGTTTGACCCTGGCGCATTTCACCAGCCCCCTTCTCCAACTTTTGTCAATGTTCAGGGAGAGGAGATGATTTAAAAAATCATATCTTGGGGCAATATTTGAGAACAATCTCTGATTGGTTGAGTCCACCTGGCAATCTTTACCGGTTCAACTTTTAGCATAAATATCGCCAGTTAAGGCTTGGAAAATAGTTTTTTACTAAAGAGTAAAGACATGGCTTCTGGCTTAGATCGCTTCAACCGATGTTGGTTCTTCGCTTCCGTCCTTTATGTGTCCAGCCTTCCGGCAAAATCACGATAACAAATTCTTCTTAAAAATCAAGCACGAAAAATCCGAATCAGGACCGATTATCTTTTTTTTGAAATAATTTCTGTTGATTTGATAGTCTTCACTCTGAATTTCCAGTGGAGACTTCGTAAAGATTTCTGGCAAGATAAAAAAGAAAGCCTGATTGCAATTTGACTTGCTTTTCTGAGGAGAGGGGTTCATATTTTGCAGGTGACACTATGAAATCTTTAACGGTGATATTTTTTGGGGTCCTGGTTGTTCTTTTCTCTTGGCTTTACCCTGGCGTTGCGTTCCCCGATTCCTTAGAGGATCAAGAAGACATCCAGATTCGGCTTGATTTTCTCTTTTCACCAGAAAAAGGTCTCACCTCTCCAAGGAAAACGATCAGCCGAAGGCCCAGGGTGGGTCTGGCTCTATCCGGAGGAGGTGCACGAGGTCTTGCTCAGATTGGAGTTTTAAAGGTATTGGAAAGGGAGAAGATACCCATCGATTTTATAGCCGGCACCAGCATGGGAGGGATCTTGGGCGGACTTTATTCCGCAGGCTATTCGGCGGAGGAGTTAGAAAGAATCGCAAAAAATATCGATTGGGCTGACCTTCTGACCGACACCCCCCCACGTCTTTCCCTTTTCCTTTCTCAAAGGGAGGAGAAGGAAGGCTCCCTTTTTCAGTTTCGTTTGGATGGACTTAAGCCTTATATTCCCACTGCCCTCACCTCTGGCCAGAAGCTGACCAATCTTTTCGCCAGCTTGACCATGCGGGCAAAGCTGACCTCGAGATGGTTCGAAAATCCCTGCCCAAGCTTTGACAATCTAAAGATCCCTTTTCGGGCGGTTACCGCTGATTTAGTCACCGGGGAAAAGGTGGTTTTAGACTCAGGTGATCTGTCGCAGGCGTTAAAGGCAACCATGGTGGTCCCTCTGGCTTTCAGTCCAGTGGAGAAGGAAGATAAGCTTTTGGTCGATGGAGGGCTGGTGGATCCCATACCTGTGGATGTGGTCAGAAAGATGGGAGCAGATCTGGTGATTGCAGTCAATACCGTCTCTCCCCTCCTTCCTGCAGAAAAGATAAAGACCCCCTTAGATGTAGCCAATCAAGCCACCAGCATAATGTCCTTACCGAGACAAAAGGAGGCGCTTTCCCAAGCTGATTATGTGATCGCTCCCACTCTGTCTGAGTTCTCCTCCATGGATTTCAATCGAATAGCAGATCTGATCACTGCCGGAGAAACCTCCGCTAAAAGCTTGATCTCTGACGTAAAACGGACGATCTCCCAAACAAGGACTTTCAGCCCCGGCCAGAACTTGCCCGAGTTCAAAATCTGCCATCTGGATTTCGAGGGAAATCGAAAGATTCAAACAGATTCTGTTCTTAAACTTATAAGGATCAGACCAGAAAGCACGGTCACATCGGAACAGATCAA
>JAOZNS010000152.1 GCA_029933635.1 Candidatus Zixiibacteriota bacterium
TCTGGATCCAATTGTGACTATGATGCCTATATGTCGATAAAGACGGTCACCAGGCAGAAGGTGGAATTTTTATGGCATCAGGACAACTCTATCAGTAACTGTGATTGTGTAATTCTTCCGGGAGGATTCTCTTACGGAGATTATCTTCGAACCGGCGCCATAGCTCGATTTTCATCCATCATGAAGAAGGTGACCGAGTTTGCCCGAGCTGGTGGTCTGGTGGTGGGCATCTGCAATGGTTTTCAAATACTCTTAGAAGCTGGACTTCTTCCTGGGGCTATGCTTAAAAACGCTTCTTTGCGCTTCGTATGTAAGTTCGTTCATATCCGGGTGGAAAATAAAGATACCCCATTCACCGGTCTGTGCAAGAAAGGTCAAGTTCTCAAAATCCCCATAGCCCACTCGGATGGAAACTATTTCATACCTGAAGAAGGTTTAAGACAACTCAGAGAAAATGATCAGATAGTGTTCAGATATTGTGATGATAAGGGGGATACCACCTTGGAGGCAAACCCCAACGGCTCCTTAGAAAATATCGCTGGAATCTGCAATCAGACCAAAAACGTGCTGGGAATGATGCCCCACCCGGAAAGGGCCTCGGAGTTGATCTTAGGCTCAGATGATGGAAAATACATCTTTCATTCCATCGTGGATTTTTTTGAAAGAAAAAGATAAAGGAGAACAGGTTTGAAGACTCGTGAGGTAACATTTTTGTTGGTTTCCTTAGTCTTAGCCGCAGTGGTGGGAGGCTTGATCGGGGACATCATTGGATCCTTTCTGCCGGAGGGTGCAGTAAAAACTCTTTTTAAAGAAAGCATCTCTATCGGGTTCAGACCCCTAACCTTGGAACTTTACGCCATAAGTTTCACCATCGGTCTTATGGTCAAGATAAATTTCGTCAGCATTCTATTCTTGATCCTGGTGGTAATCTATTTCCGATGGTGGTTTCTTTAAAAAGAAAAACCGATATGACCGAAGGAGAAAGACAGAACTATTCACCTATAGCTTACGTATCAAATTTTGGATCGCATTTAATTCAGGAGGTAATCCATGTTAGGAGGAATCGGCGCGCAGGAACTGCTTTTAATACTTCTGGTGATCCTTCTTCTTTTCGGGGCTAAAAAGATCCCGGAGATTGCCCAAGGACTGGGCAAAGGGATGAGGGAATTCCGAAAGGCGATGCGGGAAACGCAGGACGAGTTAACCAAACCCCAGTCTCCTGCCAAGGAGAAAAAAACAGGCTCAGAAGAAAAGAAAAATTGACAAATACTTGTTAGTTCATCTTCTAAACGATGGAATACTAATTCATCATTGTAAGAAATGGCGAAGCAATCTCCTTATATTATTAAGATACATTTTAACAGGTTCTATGGTTTTTGCAGAAGACACCGAAAAGGTTCACGAAAGGGAATGAAATATGCCCATTTTTACTCAAAAGGACATAGATAAAATCGCCTCCTGTGTTAAGGCGGAAAGCGTGCGTAAAGAACAGGATCACTTCCGCATAAAGATATCTGCCGAGGAGGGACGGAGAACCTTGATTTTAGAGCTCTATCCTGAGGTGACCTTAGGGAAAGGAAAAGGTCCCATGGTGGTGGTTTATACCTCTAACGCCCATCTTCAATTGCATAGCTGTTCCGGTTATGTCCTAAGTGATGAATTGGGAGAGGTTACCTTCGTTGGTGAATCTGCTGGCAAAATTTCTGGACTGGTGGTGGAAAGAGAGGCTGCCTGCTCTCTTTATGCCAACGTAAAACGTGATCTTTTGTCAGGAGATTTCACCAAGTTTGGGGTGGAGGTGATGCTCTCCGGAGTAGCCTTATCCCTAGCTGAAGAAATAATAGAAAAAAGTAAAGGAAAATAATACGAGGGTCAGAAAAAGACAGACTTTACATTTTCCCCATACTCTTTTCTGTTGTATCGTGACTTTGTAGTCCCGATGCTTCCAGTTGATGCGTGTCGAATTAGCGTCGGGATAACAATATCCTCATGCAATGATAAATAATACAAAAGCAAGGAGAAAATTTACCCCCTTCACCTAAACCCTCTCCCCAAGGGGAGAGGGAAATTCCTGTTCCTGCCAAGTCCTCAGGCTTGGCAGCAGGGAATCTCTGAAGTAGTTTATAGCACAACTTAAAATCTGCTTTCTCCTTCCAAAACTTTATTAGGTTTCCCTCAGCTTATAAAATTCTTTCCTTTTAGCTTCCAGAAACTCAGGTCTTTTCCCTAAGAATTCTGAAGCGGTCATCACCTTCTTTTTTAATGCATTTGCTTCTTTGGTGACTTCTTCTATTTTGTTTTGATAATGCAGGTCTCTTACTAAATGATGATCCAAGACGATGGTTTGAACTTCGGTCTGGGAAAGGATTTTAAGTAAGTTCTTGTTGCTTTGAGAGAGTCCAAATTTTGAGGATCGCCATCCCATAAGGAGGGTAGGAAAACCGGATAGAATCAGGATGTCCGGATTCTGCTTAATGATCCAATCCGTGGTCACACTCACCTGAGGTCCCTGAACATCAGAGGCGTGAATCATCTTTTTGCCCTTATATTTTACAAGACAAGCCAACACATAACCCAATTTCGATCCTTCTCCTCCGTGGTAAAATGGCGGGGAGAAGACAATTTCTGTGTCCCTGAACTTGAAACTTCTTCTGTCAGCAAACTCCATCAACTTGGCGCCATCCTTTACCCAATCCAGAAACTCCTTCCCTCTTCCCTTCTGAGAACGATTCACGTTCCTTTTGGGATCTTTGATCAAAAGAATTTTACCTCTGTAGAAATCTGCCCTGGGAAAATAATGATCATAATGGTAATGGGAGATGGTCAATATATCAGCTTCCTGCGCATGTCTCCAGACTTTCTGAGAGAGTTCATCCACCCTTTCTAATTCCCGCCTGGTGGGTGGAAGCCCATATCTTAGGGGAGCAAAAGAAACCCCAGGATCAATTAAAATCTTTAAGTCTGTCTCCACAAAGGTGGCGGTGGATCGCACTCCCATGGAATCAAATGCCAGAGGAACGATCCTCATAAATTTTCCCTCGAACCAATTTCTCTACCAAATTACTCCCTTACGGTTGAAAGGCAACAGCTAGAGGCGGCCCCTGTTATGTGAGCCATTGACCATAAAGATAATAAAAATGCAGATAAGATACAACAGAAATTTAGAGATTCCCGAAAAAGGTAGTATAAATAGTGGTGCTGTTACCCAAGTCAGATTGTTGGGCCTGATGAATTCCCGCCCCTGTTGGAAACAACAACTTAACAACCATAGGGTCGGGCATTTAGCCCTGCCCACAGAGTTGATCAACAGCCCCTATCTGTGTAAAATTAGTTTGCCTTAGAAAGGCGAAAGGTGTATCCTTTCTGGGATTAAATAAAACCTTAAAAAGAAGGGAGATATCTGATGTCATTAAAACAACTTGATTTCTCGAAGCACAATTTGATGTTGACCTAGCAGAAATCAAGAGGATGTTTGGGGGGTGGTTCAACCAGGATTGTAGTGTTGATGAAGTAAACCCTCATAAGATAAATATTGACAAACACTTCATTGTTGATTACTATTATTTTCGCTTTTTTGAGGATTAAACATTTGAACCACAAAACCAAAGTTTGAAAATGCCCACTTTAAGAAGAGACCCTGTCACCGGCCGATGGGTAATTAACCCGGATGGTAAGCAAAATCAACTTCCCAGTTTAATCCAGATGGAGGAATTGATCCAAAAGGGAATCTGCCCCTTTTGCGAGGGAAATGAAAAATATACTCCTCCAGAGATCTTCGCCAAAAGAGTTCCGGGCGCCGAGAAGGATTCACCTGGCTGGCAGGTGAGGGTGGTGCCCAACATCTCTCCAGCATTGAAGGTGGAGTTAGAGCTGGGTAGAAGGGCTGAACGAATGTATGACCTGATGAACGCGGTGGGGGCTCATGAGGTCATCATTGAAACGCCCAGACATATCGCCAATCTGGCTGACCTAGAAGTTTTACAAATCAAAAAGGTGATCGAAACATATAAACAGAGAATTTCAGATTTGAAAAATGATTTACGGCTAAGATCGATATTTATCTTCAAAAACTATGGCAAGAGAGCTGGATCCTCTCCCATAAGGCATACCCATTCCCAACTGATTGCGGTATCCGTCACTCCTAAAAACTTGAAGGAGGAGTTAAAGGGAGCTAAAGAATACTATGATTATAAAGAGCGGTGTGTGTTCTGTGATATGATCAAACAGGAACTTTCCACAAAGAAAAGAATCATAAGCTCAAATTTTGACTTTCTGGCCATCGCCCCTTTTGCCTCCCGCTTTACCCATGAGGTCTGGATTCTTCCCCGTAAGCATAATGCTGATTTTGAGAACCTCAGTAATGATGAATGTCAGAATTTGGCTATCTTACTAAAGGAGGTACTTCTCAGATTGAAAATTCTTTTAAAAGATCCTCCTTATAATTACATTTTACACTCCGCTCCCAATCGGACAAAAAGAAGGGGAAGATCCTGGAACACTTTAAGTCAGGATTATCACTGGCATATAGAGATCATGCCTCGTTACACCCGAATAGATGGGTTCGAATGGGGAACCGGACTTTACATCAATGCCACCACGCCAGAGGAAGCGGCGGCAAGTTTGAGGAGTGTGAAATTGTAGGCGCGTTTTTGAAAAGATTTATCTTTAAATGAAGGAATTAGCTTCGATTTTCGACAAAGGTCTGGAAATTAGCCTTTACATGGTAAAAAGATGGAAAGTTCTCTAAGTCCAAGTGTGAAGATATGGGAAGAGTTCTGGCAATAGATTTCGGCGAAAGGCGAATCGGACTTGCCATCTCCGATCCTTTGAAAATTACTGCTCAGGGGCTTCCTACGATTGATACCCACATAACCAGAGACGTGCTCTCTTGCATTCAGAGTATAATTAAAGAGAAAAACATAACCAAGGTGGTGGTGGGGATGCCCAGAAACATGGATGGCAGCATTGGCTTCAAAGGTAAGCAGGTAAAAAAGTTTATTGGTAAACTAACTCAGAAAATTGGGGTGGAGGTGGTTGCTTGGGATGAGAGGTTGACCTCGGTGCAGTCTAAAAGGAGCATGAAAGAAATGGGAACCAAACAAAGAAAAAAGGGGGAAGTAGATCGGATATCTGCCACCCTGATTTTGCAGAGCTATCTGGAAAGTTTTAGCAAAAAGGCTGAAGATGCTTAAGCCATGAAGTCCGAATATAAGTACATAACCTTAACCGACTGGATAATCTTTTTCGTTTCCACTTTTTTGATATTTCTCTCCTCCGTGCTCCTGGTCATCTCTGCGGTGATCTTTGCCCTCATCCGCCTGCTTAAGAAAAGACCTCTTTTGATCTTAGCTTCGGTTTCAGGCTTGATTTTGCTATTCATGGTGGTTCAGTGGACTTTGATTCCTATCCCTTGGAGATCTGCGAGTCCTTCCGTTTCTATTATAATAAAACCGGGTGACAGCATGACTCAAATCGTGGACCGATTGAAGGAGGCAAAATTGATACGAAACGGAACTGTGATTCTTTTTCTGAGTGAACTTCTAGGAAAGGATCGTCATATCCAGGCAGGGAGGTATAATTTTGAAAAAGGAATAACCCTGTA
This sequence comes from Candidatus Zixiibacteriota bacterium, assembly GCA_029933635.1. Classification (GTDB taxonomy): domain Bacteria; phylum Zixibacteria; class MSB-5A5; order MSB-5A5; family SM1-73; genus SM23-73-3. The sequence continues at coordinate 5,603 of JAOZNS010000152.1, forward strand.
TGCCATTTTTAGTAAACTCCTCAGAGGAGATGTAACCTTAAGGGAGGTGACCATTCCAGAGGGAAAAACGATAAAACAGATCGCCGGGATTTTAAAAAAGGAAATTGGAGTAGACTCCTTGGAGTTTGTCAGCCTCACGACAGATAGCCAGTTTGCTAAAAGCATGGGAATTTTTGCCTCCAGCCTGGAAGGATATTTATTTCCGGAAACTTATAGATTCTCTTGGGGAGCTTCTTCCAAGGAAGTAGCCAGGGCTATGGTCCAGCAGTTTAAGAAGGTCTTCGACGATAGCCTGCTAAAGCGGGCAGAAGAGCTCAATTTTTCCTTACACCAGGTGGTCACCTTAGCTTCCATGATTGAGGCTGAAGCGAAAGTAGAAAAAGAAAGAAAGTTAATCTCTGCGGTATTCCATAATCGTTTAAAGCGAGGAATGCTTCTTCAATGTTGTCCCACGGTGATCTATGTGTTGCCTGAAGTCAGGCTGCCACTTCTGCAAAAAGATTTGGAGATAGATTCGCCTTACAACACCTATAAATATCCTGGTCTTCCTCCGGGACCGATCTGCAATCCAGGTAAAGCTTCCCTTCTGGCTGCATTGTATCCACAAGATGTAGGCTATCTATATTTCGTGTCCAGAGGAGATGGATCCCACATCTTCTCAACCACTTTAGCGGAACATACCAAAGCCAAAAGTAGAATCAAACAAGCTAAAGGCAATAATATGTAGTTAAGAATTATGAAACCTTTACCCTAAGCCTCTTCTTCTGTTCTGCAATAGATTGGGTAAGGGAACCTAAAAGGAGATTTTGGTTCTAAATTAAAGTACATTAATTTTGCTTTTTAATTGATATTGTTTGACAATTTAAACGTATATGATATATTGAAAAAAGATCGCGGGGTGGAGCAGGCTGGTAGCTCGTCGGGCTCATAACCCGAAGGTCGTAGGTTCAAATCCTACCCCCGCTATTT
>JAOZNS010000352.1 GCA_029933635.1 Candidatus Zixiibacteriota bacterium
CGGGAAAGATCGTCTCATTATCGGAGGTTTCTGAGGCGGAGGACATTCCGGAGAAGTTCTTAGCCAAGATATTCCAGAACTTAAGCAGGGCTGGTTTGATTAGATCTCACAGAGGAGCCAAAGGTGGATTTTCTTTAGCTCGTCCAGCCAACAAGATTACCTTGAAGGAACTTCTGGAAGCCATCCAGGGCCCCATTTTTCTCAGTAGGTGTTTGAGCGAGCTGGAGGAATGCGACAGAGAAGAAATCTGTCAACTGCGCGAGGTTTTGAAGAAAGCTCAAGTGCACATCGAGAAGCTCCTCAGTCAAAATACCCTATCGGATCTGGTTAAAAGTTCTTAAGCTCTACCTGAAACAGCAGTTTGTTGGAAGCATCATTTGATATTCTTAAACTTAGAGTTTTATAAATCTTTGCCTTGGTTTCTCTCATATCATTGAAGCATTACCTAAATAAGCCTTCATCTTGTTCAAGGATTGAGGGAGAACGATTATCCCATTTAATTATGTTAAGCAAGCGATAAAATAGTTTTCTGCTCCTCAAATCTAAAAATTGACGGTAAAATGAGATCAAAATTTGCTTTGAAAGATCTGGACGTTAGTTTAGGCAAGCGGATCAGGCTGTATCGACTGCTGTATCGATATGGTCCAGCCAATGGCACCCTGCTTCTTCTTCCCATCGACCAAGGTCTGGAGCATGGTCCGGTGGACTTTTTTGCCAACCCCGATTCAGTTGATCCAGAGTTTCAATTGAGGTTAGCAAAGGAGGGTGGATATTCCGGAATAGTCTTTCATATCGGTCTGGCAGAAAAATATATGAAGGACTTCGCCGGTGAGGTGCCTTTGATTCTAAAGCTTAATGGAAAGACTAATATACCCAAAGATAATTGGGCCTTCTCCCCTCAAACCGCCACGGTGGAGGATGCGGTCAGATTGGGAGCAGATGCAGTGGGATATACCCTGTATGTGGGCTCACCTGCGCAGGGGGAGGATATAAGGCAATTTTATAAAATCCGGGAAGATTGTGAGAAATTCGGGATGCCTTTGATCATGTGGGCTTATCCTCGAGGTGAGGCAATTGAAGCCAAAGGAGGAAAGGATAGCCTTTATGCGGTCGATTATGCCGCAAGGGTAGCCTGTGAGTTGGGGGCAGATCTAGTCAAGCTTAACCTTCCAGAATACGATGAGCAAAAGGCTAAAGGTTTGCCCAAACCATACGATCAGATGAAGTTCACCCCACAGGAAGGTCTGGAAAAAGTGGTGAAATCGGCAGGGAAAACTCTGGTTCTGGTCTCCGGAGGAAGCAAGATTTCAGATGAGGATCTTCTGGAAAAAGTGAAAATCTCCATGGAGGCGGGCGTAACCGGCTTGATCTTCGGACGTAACATGTGGCAGAGAAAGTTTGAAGATGCCCTTAAATTGACTGAGAAGATTAAAAGGATAATGTCCGAATATAGTATCTAATCCAGATGCACTATAGCTGTTGTTGCGGTGGTACCCTATCCCACAACATGGATTGCGAAAACTTTTTTTCCGCATGCAATAACGAAGTTATCGCACTCCTTATTTCTGGTTCGGGTGAGGGCACCCCGAACCAATTTGGTGATTTTTAGCCTTGTTGCATCGGGATTTTGTGATCCCGATGCGGAACTTTGTGTTATTTG
>JAOZNS010000018.1:0-3324 GCA_029933635.1 Candidatus Zixiibacteriota bacterium
AATGGTACCCAACAATCGATCCAAAGAAGTGCTTGAAGTGTGGTATTTGCATGAACTGTGGAAGAAAAGTATTTGATTGGACTGAAGATGGTCCGGTGGTGGCAAGACCTTTCGAGTGTATCGTAGGCTGCAACACTTGCGCTAATCTCTGTATGGGAAATGCCATAACTTTTCAAAGTATAGAGAAAGTAAGGGAGCTTTATAAAAAAGAGAAAATCTGGAGCAAGGTTAAGAAGGTTCTAAAGGGGGAAGGTAAACTCGCTACAACAAGCTGATTTTCGAAGGAAGAGCCAACGGTGAAAGTGAACAAAATTGTCGTTTTAAGATGGATGATGATATTTGTTGGTTTTTGGATCGTTTCTTACTCTCAAGGTTTTTGCGAAAACACAAAGAAGGACACATCCAATAAAAACTGCATGGTCAAAGATTCTTCGATGTTTTCTTGGGACAAAAGTATTGATGAAGAAATTTTTGCGAGTTTTGATTCCATTTTAGTGATTCATTATCATCCGACAGCCCAATGTTCCTGCTGCATAAATGTTGGCAATTTTGCTAAAAAAGGTTTAGAGAAATTCTATGCCAAGCTTTACAAAGATGACCGCATTGTTTTTAGAGAGCGAAACAGCGAGGAGGATTCCCTGACGGTTAGGAAATATCATCTATTGGAATCCGCCCTGGCTTTCCAGAAATTCTCCGGAGAAAACAACGAGTTTAAGGAAATTGAGTCAGTATGGGAATTTTGTGAAGATGAGGAGAAATTCCTTATAAGTTTCAGAAACGAGCTTGATCAGTTTATGAATGACTCGAAAAAGGACAAACCCAGAGCCAAGACACAAAGCAAGAAAAGTGAATGAGAGCACACTGAAAATCGAAGTATTGGGCCCCAGTTGCGACAAGTGCGATGACACCTTCGATAGAATTAAGCAGGTATTGGATGAACTGAAAGTGAAAGCTGAACTTGTCAAGATCACAGATGTTTTCGAGATCATTGACAAAGGCATCAATGTAACTCCAGCTTTGATCGTCAACGGAAAAATCAAATTTCAAGGGAAGGTACCGTCCATAGAAGAGATAAAAGAACTCTTGGCAGAAGAGGAAGCTTGAAATCTAATCATAAAGATGGGCACAGATGAAATCGAAGCTTGTATCAATAGAGGGTAAACTGATAGGCATAATCGGACTAGATGAGATTTTCACCGAGTTTTTCGAAGCAGACGAAAAACCAAGCAAAGACTTGCAAAATCGATTGTTGGAGAAATTCAAAGAGCATAATTATATCCCGGTGACCAAAGAGGAAAGCTATGGCCGGGCTTTGTTGAAGGAATATGAGGAATTCTGCAACCAGAAAAGCCTTGGGGCAAAACAAAAAGCTAAAGTCCTAAAAACATGGCAGGGAGTTCCAAGGGACCAAGTGCCCTGGTATCCCACGATTCGGGAAGAGTTGTGCGACGGTTGCAGGATATGCTTGAATTTCTGCTCCTTCGGAGTATATGAATATGATGAAAAGACGAACAAGGTGAGAGTCGCAAACCCTTTTAACTGTGAGGTGGGATGCAGTACTTGCGCTGCCAAGTGCAAGCCAAAAGCAATTGTATTTCCACCTCTGGAGATTTTGGAGGCGTTCAGAAAGAGATGATACGACAGCTATAGTTAAGAATTCACTAAAATAGACAGCCGGAGGTGAAGGATTGAAAATAAAACAAAATGTTCTGGTCATAGCGATCTTGATTGTAGTGGGAATTGCTTTCGTTTTAATCAAACACTCTGTTGATCGTCCGGGCAAAAGGTCTAATTCCGAAGCTACAACCCAAGATTCAAGGACCAACCTCGGGAGTCAGTTGATAGAGAAACTGCCTATGCTGATTGACCTGGGAAAAGGCACCTGCATTCCCTGCAAGAAGATGAAACCGATCTTAGATGAGCTAAAGAAGGAATATGAAGGAAAGGCAATAGTCGAAATAATCGACCTAAGATATGATCGACAAGCAGCCAGAAGATACGGGATTCGATTGATTCCCACTCAGATATTCTTTGACGCAGATGGGAACGAGGTATACCGACACGAGGGGTTTATGGACAAACAGGCTATAAAAGCAAAATTTGCCGAGATGGGAGTATACTAACATGGAATCGATCTTGTCTAATATCTCAGATGTGATAAACAACTCTCCTGGTTTGGCGTATCTGGCGGTCTTTGTAGGTGGTCTGCTCTCCGCATCCAGTCCGTGCGTGCTGGCGATAATTCCGCTCGTGATTGGATTCGTGGGCGGTTATTCGGAAGGGAATAAAAGGAAAGCATTAATCTATGCCCTGGTGTTTGCCCTTGGGCTTTCCATAACCTTCACCACACTGGGTGCGATAGCATCTTTAGTGGGGGGACTTTTTGGAGACGTTGGGAAGTTCTGGTATTATGTGGCTGCGGGCGTAGCAGTTATCATGGGTTTGTATCTGGTGGGCATATTGAAATTCAGAATTCCGCAGCCTGTTTCTTTGAAAACGAAACACAAGGGGGTCATCGGTGCATTTCTGCTGGGCCTTCTCTTTGGAGCAGTCTCCTCTCCCTGCGCGACTCCGGTCCTGGCTGTGATTTTGGCTTTCGTTGCCTCAAAAGGAAAAATAATCTATGGAATATCCCTGCTTTTTGTATATGCTATCGGCCATTGTGCATTGATAGTCTTAGCAGGTGTTTTTACGGGGTTTGTGGAAAGCTACGCCAAGTCTAAAGGGGTAAGCAACTTCTCCAGTCTCACCAAGAAGATCAGCGGATCCTTGATATTCTTGGGAGGGTTATATGTTCTATACTTAAACCTTTGACAACAAGATTTTGAGGGAATAGATGGAAGACTTCTAAGCGGGATATTATCAGCGAAGCGAAAGGCAAAAGCTAATATGGACTTACCTCTCGAAAATATTCGGATCGGTAATCCTTGATCTCAGCTTCTTTTTTTACCTGGGCGAACCAATCCTGATATACCTGACTTTGTTTTTTCTGTAAGACCACCGAGGTAAGCGAATCTTTCACTTCGGCAAACAGGCTGTCATCTATGGCTGTTTTAGACAGAAGCTGGATGATGAAGGTGCCCTGATTAGTTTTAACTGGAGGAGAGACCTGATTGGTGTGGGTCAAAGAGAAGGCGGCTCCAATAAACTCAGGAGGATTACCTATCTGAGGGATGAAGGAATTTCGAGAAAACTCATCCGTCTCAGCAAAGGTGACGTCGTTGTCCTTTGCGGCCTTCTTCAAACTTTTCCCTTCCTTGATCTGGGCAAAGATCTGTTTTGCTTTCTCAAAGGCTAAGGAATCAGCCTTGGATTTAATAAGCT
>JAOZNS010000018.1:3334-21869 GCA_029933635.1 Candidatus Zixiibacteriota bacterium
GAACCTCCTCCAAAGGCGAGATTCCTGCTGGTCTTTTGTCTTTGATCTGAAAGATGTAAAATCCTGTGGACGTCTCAAACACGTCACTTATTTTTCCTTTTTTGCCCTCAAAAGCAAATTCATCTATGGTAGGGCTGGCTCCGATGCCCCTTATGGACTGACCTCTAACGAACCACCCGGTCTCCGAAACGCTAAGGTTACGTTCCTTTGCCATCTGTTCGAGATCCGATCCTCTCACCTGGTCGGCAAAGTCCTCCGCCTCCTCCTTGAGCAAAGCCAAGGTTTCCTCAGAGGGGGATATTTTCAAAAGAATGTGTCGGGCTTTCACCTCCTGCTTGTCCCCTTTTCCTCTTTTATCCTCCACCTTTATTAGGTGCCAGCCGAAACGAGTTTTCACCGGTTCAGAGATTTCCCCGGGCTCAAGAGAGAAAACAGCTTCTTCGAAGGCGGGAACCATCATCCCTTTTCCAAACCAGCCCAGATCCCCACCTTTTTTGGCGGAAGCATAATCCTCAGAATAATCAGAAGCCATCTCGGCAAAATCCTCACCCTTCAGAATATCACCCCTTATCTCCAGAAGCCTTTGTTTGGTCTCTTCTTCATCGGCTGGGCTGGGTTTTTTCTCAAATACCACATAACTTAAATTAACCCTCTCTTCAGATTTAAATTCCTCTTTGTGATCCTGATAATAAGCTTTTATCTCTTCCTCGCTTATTGGAAGATCCTCTGTCTGAAATTTGTATGAGGGCACCAAGATGTATCTCACCCTTACCTTCTCATTTTCATCCCTGTAAAATTGTTTGACCTCCTCATCCGTCACCCGCACCAAAGTCACGATGGATTGCTGTAGTCGGGCTAACTGCAGGTTGGAACGAATCAGTTCCTCCACCTCTCCCCAGGGAACTCTGGGATCAGCCAATGCCTGCAGGTACTTCTGATAATCGAACTTTCCCTCCGAGGTCTGAAAGGCGGGATGTTCCTGAAGCTCCTTGGGAGGATAACGTCTTAAATACTCATACAACTCCGCATCGGTGATCTGTATGTTTCTCTTTCTTGCCTCCTGATTTAACAGAACCTCATTTACCAGCCTATTCCAAACTTCTTCTCGGATCCGGGAGGCAGTTTGCTCATCCACATCCCCCTGTTCTTTTTCCGCCTGCCTTAGAGCTTGATCGTAGTAATACTGGAAGGCGTAAAGCTGGATATCCTCCCCGTTAACCGTAGCAATTACGCCCTTCTTTTGTTTCTTGGAAGTAAATTCCATGCCCCAAGCAAAGATGATCGTTCCCACGAAGGCAACTATGACCACCCAAAGAATGTGCTTGGTTAACTTTCTCATCACTTTCAACATAAGGCTCAGACTCCTTTTAAAGTTTTATGTCCTAAATATATTATCAATTCGGAATATGGCAAGCCGTTTTTGTCAGGTCCCTTTTGAAAATCGACCAACTTTTGTCAAAATTAATACCATCCTTTCTGAAGTTTTTGGTCCACCGCTTTTTCTGCCTGAGAGCTTTCATTATGGGCTGTCATTGCAGTTGTTTTGCGGTGCGACATCTATATTCGGATAATCTCCTCTTGTTGATTCTAAATCTAAGATACGTAGAGATGCCTTTCTTGAGCAATAAAAAATAAGCTGTCTTTTGTGGTTGTTTATTCGGTGTAATTCGCTTGCACCGTCATCTTTGTGGAATGTGATTCCAAATCGAGGATAGGTGTAAATGTTTCGTTAAAAAATAAAGATTCAAAAAATATGGTGCTGAAGAAAACCGCAAAAAAGCCTTTTTTATTGACTATATTCTTTAATTTGTTAAATTCACTTAGGTTAATTTGGATAGGACATTTTGCGGAATAATTGAAGATGCGTATCATTCCAGAATATCGAGGTTTATGCGATGAGAAAGAATATATTTATTTTGATCTTTTTGTGGATGGGGGCTTACCTGGGGCCGGTTGGCTCCTATGCTGAGAGGCAAACCTCCTTCCAATGGGAATATCTTTTGGAAAAGCCCTCCTGGGGCATGATAGAGTGGAGCAGTGCCACCCTGCCTAAGGGATTCTGGTACCCCTCCTTTGAATTTTTATATGTACATAATGAAAGCTATTTTTCCTCTGGAAGGGAATTGGACTATCCCGGAGGGCGGGATTCGACCAGTTACATGATCACCGGAAGGTTGCTTTATGGGCTTTCTAACAAATTGACCCTGGGAGTTTACATTCCGGTGGTGGTGGCTCAAAAGGTGGATAGCGGACTTTACGTCAGAGTTCCCGGAGTGAAGTCGGGCACCTCCAATGTGGGAGATATAGGACTTCTGTTTAAATATCATTTTGTGGATAGATATTTCTGGTCCTTGGCTACAGAATTTGGCACCACCCTGCCCACCGGTAAACCTTACAATGAGGTTACCGCCAAGCAGGCTGGCACAGGAGACGGTCAAACTGATCTTAATTTTGGAATAAGGGGTGATATTTTGCTTGCAGAAGAAAGCTTCATTGCTTTAGGCACGGATTTCATCTATCAGTTCAAAAGAGAATATCGAGATACGCTGGGCGGGATAATTGATGAGAAGTTGGGAAACGTGTTTAAAACAGATCTGGGGTTTGTGAGAAACTTCAAAAACTTTGGAGTGGGTGGCTCTCTACGTTACACTTGGTGGCAAGCTAACAAAAAGAACAATGTTGTCATATCTGATCAGGCTGATCTTTTTCATCTGTTCTTTCGCCTTTCCATTGGAGATGCTAACCCCGAAAAACAGGGAAAGCTGGATTTTTTTCTGGATTTTCCTTTAACGGGGAAAAACGCTCCAGCCACTTATGTAATTGGCATCGGCATCAAAAGCATCTTCCGATAAAACAAGATTCCCATTTTTCTGCTATTCACTGAAGATTTGATGGCAACACAGAGGCTTGTGCTTAAAACCAGCATCCAAAAGGATTTGTATATACGATTGTCAAGCTTTGGGAGCGGAAGGCTCATTGGACTTGAAATGAACTTTAGCTTTCCTCAGGTCAGTATGGTTGTCTGAAAAGCTCCACCTGATTTTGTAGAATACGGATTTGATCAGACCTGAGGTAATAGATAGATTTATTTGAGAAATCTTCCTTGATAATGGATGACGAAAATCAACCGATAGATTTCACCGTTCTGCAGGGGTTAGGAATCTTTGTGCTCCTTTTGGTCGCGATGGTGATCTTAAGTGGAATCAGCATGTCTCTGTTTGGTCTTCACTTAACGGTGATTTTAAGCGAAGCCGTGATATTTCTTGTGCCCCTTTCTTTCCTCTTTGCCGGAGGAGGTTCTTTCCGTAGCACCTTCGGACCTTCTCAAAGGTTCGATCCCATCTTTTGGATTTTGGTAACAGTTGCCACCATTTTTCTTTATGTTGTGATCTCAGACATAACCGGCTACGTCCATCAATTGATGCCCAGACCCAGAGAACAACAGCAGGCTTTGCTGAGGCTTTTTGTAGCGAAAACTTGGCCTGAGTATCTGTTCAGGATCTTTTCTGCTGGCGGGCTGGCTGGATTCTGTGAAGAGTTTGCCTTTAGAGGATTTCTGCAGTCGATCTTTTCCAGAAGATTAGGAGGGATAAAAGGTTTTGTTCTCACCGCCTTCTTGTTCGCCCTGATCCATTTAGATCCATGGAATTTTGCAGGTATTTTTCTTCTGGGACTATTTTTAGGATATTTAGTTTATCTGACTGGTGATTTATGGATTGCCATCTTCCTCCACTTTTTCACCAACACGATCTCCTTTTCCATTGGTTTCTTCTCACCGGATGTTGGATCTGACTTTGGTTACACCTCCCCACCTTATATCACCTTGCTTTGCACATTTCTATTTATTATAAGCTTGGATCTTATGAGAAGGGCTTATAAGAGAGAACAACCGGTAAAGACTTCTATCTGAGAAGATGTATTGTTCTGTAAGGCTGTAAGAGGTGGATTTATCCAGCCCCTTGAATGAGATGATCGGGGGGAAGCGAACCTGACGTGAACATCTTGCTCATGGGAAGTCGCAATCGACTGGACAAACAGACTTCATTTGCTTTTTTCATTTCCTTCTCCAGAAACAAAAAAGTGTTCTTTCCTTTCGGAAAACAAACCTATCCAGCACAGCATCGCTAAGCCAGCTTTTCATTTTTCCCTCTCATTGGGACAATCCAAGATGTTCTTACTCAAAAAGTTCGTCTTCTTTTCCAGATTCCCCGCTTTCAATATAGTAAGTAATAGCTCGTATTGACTCCAAAAAAAAGTTTTTGACTTACAAGAACGCTGTTTCACGATGATGAAAGCTTCGGGCTTTTTCAAACTTCTACGCAGTTATTTCGTATGAATGTTCCATTCAAGCTTAGGCAACTTTGGATCCCAATTTTTATCTTGACAATTTTAGCCCTTTTGGTTAATATTGATCGCAATGAAGATAGATCTGAAAAGAACACCCGAGGATTTCAGCCAGAAGCTGAATTTAAAGGAAAGCGCTGAGGTTTTAGGGCTTAAGGTAGAAGACGTAACTTTCGAGGACCCGATCCAAGTTGAACTTTCAGTCACCAAGAGTCAAGATCAACTTATATGCCGGGGAAAGGTTAAAGCCTCAGCAAAGATGGAATGTTCTCGCTGTCTGGTGAAGTATGACCAAAAGCTTTCCTCGGATCTTGACTTTGTAGTAGATCTGACAGGGAACTCAGCTGAAGGAAGGTCTGAGTCGGAAGGGTATTTTCTCGTTGATCCTGCTTCAACATTTTTTGAAATCGACCAGTTGGTGCGGGAGGCGATAATTTTATGCTTGCCGCTAAAACCACTTTGTTCGGAGGACTGCAAAGGTTTGTGTCCCATCTGTGGGACCGATCTGAACAAATCTCAATGCGGGTGCGTCGAGGAAAAGACCGATCCCCGATGGGATCAATTAAAAGGATTGCTCAAGAGGAAGTTGTGAGTTTCTCGTTTTTGATCACAATGAGGAATGCACCATAATAATTAGCCAAAAGCGTAGGCTGAAGCTCGTTTGAGACAAAAAATGACCTGCCGGTAAACCAATCATCCACTCATCGAAAAAAATCAGAAGAAACGGTAGCCACAGCTTCTTTGCTATGCTATAGGTAATTGAAATAAATCATGTTGTCATCTCTGATAAACTAAAAAGGAAAAAAAGATGCCCTTACCCAAAAGGAGACATTCGAAATCACGTGGTGCCAAAAGACGAACTCACTGGAAGCTCTCCATTCCTAACGTGGTGGAATGTCCCCAGTGTCATCAGCCCAAACTACCACATCGGATCTGTTCAAATTGTGGATATTACAAGGGGAGACAGGTAATCACTCCCAAGGAGACCTAACAGCTTCTTGTTGGACCAACCATATCGTTCGGGGATGTTGTTAGAAGGTCGCACTTCGATGAGAGGAAATGGCAAAGTAAAAATAGCGGTTGATGCCATGGGTGGAGATTTGGCTCCTGCCTCCGTGGTGGAAGGGTCTCTTTGGGCGCACCGGGAGAATCACGGCAACTTCGAGATGGTGCTGGTGGGGGAGGAGGAAAAAATCCACGCAGAGCTTTCTCGGCTGAAAGCTGCGGATGCACCCTTAATCATCCATCATGCTCCGGAACGAATCAACATGGAAGATGATGCGGTGGAAAGTCTAAAAAAGAAAAATTCCTCCATCGCCGTGGGAATCAGATTACATAAGGAAGGAAAGGTGGATGGCTTCATCTCCGGAGGAAATACCGGCGCGGTGATGAGCCATGCCCTCATGACCTTGGGAAGACTTAAGGGAATTCACCGCCCAGCCATAGCCTCCTTTCTGCCAACCGAGAAGGGGATAGTTGTAGTTCTGGATGTGGGAGCCAATGCCGAATGCAAGGCTATGGATCTATACCAGTTCGGGGTGATGGGATCGGTTTATACCAACTACGTCTTCAAAAAACCTAACCCTCGGATTGGGCTTCTTTCCATCGGAGAGGAAAGCACCAAGGGAAATGAGGTGACGCTTCTGGCTCATGAGCTTTTAAGCGAGGATCATTCCATAAATTTCATAGGGAATGTGGAGGGAAGAGATGTGTTGAAGGGAACCTGCGATGTGGTAGTCTGCGATGGCTTTGTGGGAAACATCGTCTTGAAGTTCGCAGAAAGCATTGACGGTTTTCTGACCTGGCTGGTGAAAAAGAGGGTCAAGGAGAGCCTCCTTTTCAGGCTGGGAGCTTTTCTGGTAAAGGTCTCCATAAGGGATTTAAGGAAGGTTTTGGATTATACCGAATATGGCGGGGCTCCTCTCTTGGGAGTGAATGGAGTATGTATCATATGCCATGGAAACTCACCACCCAAAGCCATAAAAAACGCCTTAAAGATAGCAGCCGAAATGGTTAAGGTAAAGGTAAATCAACATATAGTGAATGCATTTGAGGAGAAAAAACGTTTGAATGAGAAAGAGAACAAATTCTAAGATAACCGGCACCGGATCATTTGCCCCCCCCCGAATTCTGACCAATTATGATTTGGAGAAGATGGTGGAGACCTCCGACGAATGGATCATCGCTCGCACGGGAATAAGGGAAAGGAGGATAGCAGAGGATGGCACCGGTCCCTCCGATCTGGCTTTTGAGGCATCCAAAATCGCACTCAAGGAGGCTGGGGTAGAGCCGGAGCAAATCGATCTGATCCTTCTGGGAACGGTGACTCCGGATTATCCTCTTCCCTCAACCGCCTGCATTTTACAGGACAAATTGAAGGCAAAAAATGCTGCGGTTTTAGACATCGTAGCCGCTTGTTCCGGATTCATCTATGGTCTTTCCATTGCCTCAGCATTTATAGCCATAGGTCAATACAAAAACGTTCTGGTGATCGGGGTGGAAACCCTATCCAAGATAGTGAACTGGGAGGATAGAAACACTTGTGTGCTTTTTGGTGATGGGGCTGGAGCGGCTGTGGTTTCAGCCACCGAAGAGGAAGGAGGAATTTTGGGCACCTTTCTATCAGGAGATGGTTCTTTAGCTAATCTTCTTCATATCCCGGTAGGGGGTGCTAAAGCCCCGCTCACCAACGAGAATATCCACTTAAAACAACATTACATCTCAATGCAGGGAAGCGAGGTGTTCAAATCCGCAGTCAGAGCCATGGAGGATGCCGCAGAACATATAATCCAGAAGGTAGGATTGTCTTCAGAACAGATAGATCTTCTGATCCCTCATCAAGCCAATATAAGAATCATAGAGGCTCTGGCAAAAAGGCTGAAGCTTCCCATGGACAAAGTATATGTTAACATAGATCGATATGGGAACACCTCCGCCGCCTCGGTTCCCATCGCCCTGGATGAAGCCAGAAGAAAAGGTTTGATAAAGAAGGGATCGAACACCGTTCTGGTCGCCTTCGGCGCTGGATTCACCTGGGGATCGGCGGTGATAAGATGGTAAGGTCAAATTCATCGCTGGGACAGGGTTCAACCCCTACTCCAGCCAGAAAAGAGAATTGGTCATCTTTGTATCTATAGAAAAAAAGAAGGTGCCGATCTGTGCAGACTAAATTTGGATAATAGTGAACCTCTTCTGACGAGATAAAGTAGGGACAGGGTTTGACCCTGTCCTAACCCTAATCAGGACAGCCACAAGGTCAGTTGATTCAAATGAGGCTGTCCCCATCAAAATATCAACCAGGAACTTTTATGGATAATGTTGCATTTTTATTTCCGGGACAGGGGGCGCAATATGTGGGGATGGGAAAGGATCTTTATGATTCTCATCCGGAGGTAAAAGAACTTTACTCTACCGCAGAAAAAATCTTAGGCTTCGACTTAGCTAAGATCTGTTTTGAAGGACCTCCTGAGCTTCTGGTCCAGACCCAATATACCCAGCCCGCCATCTTCGTTCACAGCGTAGCCTTATGGATACTACTGAAAGATAAAAAACTCAAACCCGCATTCACCGCTGGTCATAGCTTGGGAGAATATTCTGCTTTAGTTGCTGCGGGAGCTATATCATTTGAGGATGGCTTGGAGGCAGTCAAGAATCGAAGTCTTCTGATGCAAGAAGCCTGTGAGAGAAATGAGGGAGCCATGGCGGCGATCATCGGACTTACAGAAAAGGACGTTCTCTCCATCTGTCGGGAGGCAAAAAGCTATGGAGTGATTCAGCCTGCTAATTTTAACTCCAGGGATCAGATTGCTATCTCCGGCGAAAAAAGGGCGGTGGAGAAAGGCGTCGAGCTGGCCAAGGAAAAAGGCGCAAAAAGAGCCATACCTCTGGAGGTGGCAGGAGCCTTTCACTCCGAGCTGATGCGTCCTGCTCAAATCAAATTCAAGCAGATAATAGACAGATTGGAGGTGACCAAGCCTTCGGTGCCGGTGGTGGCAAATGTCAACGCCGAACCTACCGCCGATCCTTTGGAGATAAAAGAACTTCTGGCAGATCAGATCACTATGCCGGTTTTGTGGTATCAATCTATAGAAAGGATGCGTAAGGAAGGGATTAAAAGTTTCGTGGAGATCGGTCCGGGAAAGGTATTGCAGGGGCTTTTGAAAAGATCATTTAAGGATGTTCGAGGCTTAGGAATAGATAAACTTGCTGATTTGAAGAAATTCACCGAAATGGTAGAGGTCGGGGCGGTTTAACTAAGACTAAAAAAGCGTCATTCCGACCTGTATGAAGAATCTCAAGTTTGTCCTATATTTTTTATAGATTCTTCACTTTGCTCCGTCAGAGGTGAAGCTTCGTTTAGGATGAAAGAAATGACCCTAAAAGATAAGGTGGCGCTGGTAACTGGAGGGGCACAGGGGATAGGGAAAGCCATTGCATTAAGATTAGCCCGAGAAGGTGCGAACGTAGCTATAGCAGATGTAAACATCGGCCTGGCTCAGACCGTCGTCATAGAGATTGAAAAGTTGGGGACAACCGCCTTGGCTTTTCAGGTGGATGTATCCGATCCCCCACAGGTAGAAAAGCTGGTGGAAAAGGTTACCGAAAAACTCTCCAGGTTGGATATTCTGATCAACAATGCGGGAATCACCCGGGATGCTCTTTTGATCCGAACCCCAGAGCAAGATTGGGATCAGGTGATAAAGGTCAACTTAAAAGGTGCCTTCAATCTAACCAAAAGCGCCGCCAGAGTGATGATCAAGCAAAGATCGGGAAGAATCGTCAATATCAGTTCAGTGATTGGATTGATGGGAAATGCAGGGCAGGCAAGCTATGCCGCATCAAAAGCAGGACTTATAGGGTTAACCAAATCTGCCGCCAAAGAGCTTGCCTCTCGAGGAATAACCGTAAATGCAGTTGCTCCCGGATACATCCAAACAGCCATGACCGAGAAGCTTTCTCAATCGGCAAAAGATGCTTTTCTTAACCAGATTCCATTAAAAAGGGCAGGAACGCCAGAAGATGTGGCTAATTTGGTAGCGTTCTTGGCTTCCGACCAAGCCAGCTACATCACCGGACAGGTTATTCAGGTGGATGGAGGGCTTTTGATGTAACAAGTGTTAATTGTAGCTGCACCCTTCAGGGTGCGAAAAAGAACGCAGGCTAAAGCCTGAGGCTACATCACCGAACAGGCAATCTAAGTGGATGGAGAATTATTGAACGTAAGATATGCTCTCTTAATTTTAGATTCTGAAAAATAACTTTTGCTAATAATTAATGAAGAAGGCTCATTAAGCGAAAATAATTAAGGTTAATTCAAAACAAAACCCAAGGAGGAGCTAAATATGTCGGTAGAAGAAAGGGTAAAAAAGATTGTGATCGATCAATTGGGGGTGGAGGAGAGTCAGGTGACCAAGGAAGCGAAATTCATAGATGATCTGGGAGCCGACTCTCTGGACACGGTGGAGCTGGTTATGGCTTTGGAGGAGGAATTCGGCTTGGAGATTCCGGATGAGGAAGCGGAGAAAATCTCCACCGTAGGAGAGGCTATCGATTATATACAGACACACCAATCCAAAGAGGGATCCTGAGAGGTTATTTATGAACCCTTCTGTAAATTCTATGAACAGGGTGGTGGTTACTGGAATGGGGGTGATCTCGCCGATTGGCAACACGGTGGAGGAGTTCTGGGAAAATCTGAAGGAAGGCCTCTCCGGCATCGACCGGGTGAGCCGATTTGATCCCAGCCAGTTCTCCAGCCAGATTGTGGGCGAAGTCAAGGGCTTTGACGCCTCCAAATATATGGAACGAAAAGAGGCCCGAAGGATGGATCTAGCTCAACAGTATGCTATCGCCTCGGCTCAGCAGGCTTTTGACCAGTCCGTATTGGGGTCCGATTCCCTCGATCCGGAACGAGCTGGAGTTGTGGTGGGAAGTGGAATCGGAGGTATCGAAACCTTTGAGAAGCAACACGCCATCCTTTTAAACCAAGGTCCCAATCGGGTCAGTCCCTTTTTTATCCCCATGATGATCATCGACATGTGCGCTGGCTTGATCTCCATGAGATTTAATTTCAAGGGACCCAATTATGCCACCGTTTCTGCCTGTGCTTCAGGCGCTCATGCCATAGCGGACGCCTTTCGAATCATTCAGCGACGGGAGGCGGACGTGATGATCACTGGAGGAAGCGAAGCATCCATCACCCCAGCCTCCTTGGCTGGATTTTGTTCTGCACGTGCCCTCTCTACTCGTAACCACGAGCCACAGAAAGCATCTCGTCCCTTCGATAAGGAAAGGGATGGATTCGTGATGGGGGAAGGTGCGGGAATGCTGATTTTAGAAAGCTTAGAGCATGCCCAGAAAAGAGATGCAGAAATTTTAGCGGAAATCGTAGGAGTGGGGCAAACTGCAGATGCATATCATATCACCGCCCCAGCGCCTGAAGGGGAAGGGGCCGTTCGAGCCATGAAATTAGCCTTAAAAGATGCAGGGCTTGCCCCGGATTCTGTCGATTATATCAACGCTCATGGAACCTCCACCGATTTAAATGATTTGACCGAGACCTTAGCCATCAAGAAGGTGTTCGGAGAAAGAGCGAAAGAGATACCGGTGAATTCTACCAAATCGATGGTTGGACACCTGCTGGGCGCGGCTGGAGCCGTGGAGATGGTTGCTACCATCAAATCAATTCAAGAAGGAGTGCTCCATCCCACCATCAACTATGAATTCCCGGACCCTGAATGTGATCTGGACTATGTGCCCAATCGATCCCGAAAAGCCGACGTCAGCGTTGCTCTCACCAACTCCTTTGGATTCGGTGGACACAACATCACCATCGCAATAAAGAAATTTGTCCCTTGAGGATATAAATCTGCCTTCTATGTGATGGACATAACTTATAATGAGAACCGAAACTCCGTTATCGGTTCAATGAATATAAATGTGGAGCGATGTTTTTACAATGAGCATCTTTCAAGCTTTTTTCAAACCGCGAGAGATAAAGAAAACTTTTGGAGCTTGTCTGTAAATAGATAACAATATCAAATTAATCAATTTGGGTTTTAGCCTTTCTAATTCTGATTTCCATTTTTCTTGTGTCTCCACATGCCTTCTTTTTTGCTCACATTTCTGCAAAGGTTGTTGATCAAAAGGGGGAGATATAAAAAATACCAGCAACTGGAGAAAGAGTTAGGCTATCGTTTCAAGAACCTGGCGCTTTTGGATCGAGCCCTAACCCATCGATCTTACATTCACTCATCTGAAAACGAATATCTGCGGGCAAACGAAAGGCTGGAGTTTCTGGGGGATTCGGTTCTGGGAATGGTGACCAGCCAATTCTTATTTGAAAACTTTCCGGAGAAAAGCGAAGGGGATCTGACCAAGCTGAAATCCACCCTGGTTAGTGAAGCCAACTTGAGTCGAATCGCCAAGTCCATCTCCTTAGGAGAGTATCTCAACTTAAGCGAGGAGGAGGAAAAGGCAGGAGGAAGAAAGAGAAGTTCCATCGTCTCCGATGCCTACGAGGCGGTCATCGGCGCAGTTTTCTTAGACGGGGGCTTAACTCCAGCTAAGAAGATGATCCAAAACCAGATATTGAGAAAATATATGGAGATCACCACAGACCAAGCCCTCCATAATTACAAGGGTGAGCTTCTGGAATATATGCAGGCTTTGGGTTTGGGGTTACCTAAATATGAGGTGCTGGAGGAGAGAGGGCCGGATCATCAGAAAAGATTTACCATCGCAGTCTCAGTCCGAGGGAATAGAATCGGACAGGGGACGGGAAAAAACAAAAAGGAGGCAGAGCAAAAGGCAGCTCGAATGGCTTTGGAAAATATCGAACAGGTGTTCGAAAACCTGAGAAAAGAGAATCAATAAATAGATATGCTTGAAGAAGCAAAACTGGAAACTGTCCTACTTGGAATATCAAGCTTCGGGAATAGGTTGAAAAAGTAGGTCTTGTATTGGATTTTGTGAAAAAAAAAGACGAGCAAGCTTCGGCAACTTCAGTTCAGCTTTGTCAGCGATCCGTTTAGCTCGATCAGCGAAGTTGAGCACTGGATTTAATTTCGGGCAGACGCTATTAAGTTCTCTGCAGAAGGATCTTTGCTTTTAGTTTCCCTCTTCAAGGAACGTTTGAGATGAAAAAGTGGCGAGTTATTTTTAACGGCGCAAATGATGCCTTTCTCAATATGGCTTTAGACGAAGCACTTCTGCTTTCATGTCAGAAAGGAGAGTCTCCTCCGATCCTTCGTCTTTATCTCTGGGATCCACCGGCTATCTCCATCGGCTACCTCCAATCGGCAGATAAAACTGTTGACCTAAAAAAATGTAAAGATAGAGGAATTTACCTGGTAAGAAGAATCACCGGAGGAAGGGCGGTTTTACATGGGAAGGAGATCACTTACAGCCTATGTGCCTCGGAAGATTATTTCTCTCAATTAGGTGAAAACACCCTCCAAACCTATCAGAGAATTAGTCTGGCATTGCTGGAATCCTTGTGTGTTTTAGGTATCGAAGGTGAATGGGTCAAGCCATCTCGAGAAAGAAACCTCACTTCCTCCCATTTCCCGTATTCCAAGCCATGTTTTGCCAGCAATTCCAGATACGAGATCACTGTGGGAGGCAAGAAATTGATCGGAAGCGCACAAAGAAGGTTCTCTTTTCGCTCCAAAGAAGGCAGGAAGAATAGCTTCATCCAGCATGGTTCCATTCTCATCGGAAAGGGAGAACATAGTTTAGCTGAATTTCTCCCCGAGCAAAGCTCGGCGGAGATGATGAAACTTAGTCTGGAGGAAAAATCGACTAATATAGGGAAAATATTGAAAAGGGAAGTTAAGCCTGAGGAGATCGTCTCTGCTTTGAAGATAGGTTTCGAAAAAGTCTTTGCTTGCCGGATGAAGGATTCGGAGGTTTCTAAAGAAGAACTAAAGTCAGCCCGGATTCTAAGAGAGAAGAAATATCTCACAGACGAGTGGAATCAACAAAGATGAGACTCACATCTTGGATCAGATTCGTGGCGTTTTTATTTGAAAATAACCGCCATTTCAGGCAAAACTCGTCTATTTTGGCGAATCATATAATTCTTTACCTTACAAAAAGATAAACTCCCGTTTAAGGTTTTCCTCGCAGATCTCTGCGAAATTTTAAAAATAAAAAAACTTAAATCCATTGAGCACTTCCTGATACCATTATAACCCTTTGTAAATCTTAGTGTTAGAAGGACTATGAAAAAACCCTGACCCCTTGTTTTCGGTATGAATTTTGTATGTTTATGTCGGTGTCTTTCTATACCTTTAAGTTTTGCTCTTTGCACATACTTAATGCTTGGAACCCTGAGAGAAAAGAAGAAAAACCAAACGTGAGAAACGGTTTTCAATACAAATGAATGAAAGTGTCTTAGGAGGTGATATTAAGGCTGATTTTTTTGTTAAGGGTTCAAAAAAAGTCTTGACAACGGGGGTTGAAGTTACATTATTATTAAGTTGCTTATGAGAAGAAAAACCAATTCTTCTTATAAAAAAATAAATCTCGGAAAAATTAAGGAAAGGAGTGAGTAAAGTGATACATTTCTCTAAAAACAAGGTCTTCATCGCCATTTTGGGGCTGTGTTTGGTGGGTTTGCTGGGGAGTCCGACCTTGGCTGGGATAACCGGAAAGATATCAGGAAAGGTGATTGACGCTGAGACGGGCACCGAGCTTCCCGGCGCCTCCATTCGTATTGAGGGAACCACTATGGGGAACATGGCTCAGGCGGATGGTTCCTACTTCATCATCAACGTTCCTCCTGGAACCTATTCAGTCACCGCCTCTATCATCGGCTACATTCCGGTAACTGTAGAGGGTGTGCAGGTGATCTCTGACCGCACCACAGAGGTCAACTTCAAGCTGAAAGCCTCTGCCATTGAGGTGAAAGGTGTGGTGGTGAAAGGGGAAAGAGAAGTGATTGAGAAAGATATCACCGCCAGCGTTAGAACCATCTCCACCGAGGATATTAAGAACATGCCGGTCAAGGAGATCTCGCAAATCTTGGCCACCCAGGTGGGTTTCGTCACCAAGGCTAACGAGCTCCATATCCGGGGTGGAAGGGCTGGGGAGGCTTTATACATCGTGGATGGAGTGGAAACCAGAGATCTATTGGGTGGTATAGGAAGGGTCACCGGAGGGATGAACGTCTCCTCCTCCAACATCGAAGAGATCTCGGTGATGAAGGGAGGATTTGATGCCGAATACGGCAACGTTCAATCTGCAGTGATAAGCCTGGTGACCAAGGAAGGTTCAAGCAAAACCACCTCCGGCTACTTTGAATTTCAGACTGACGATTTTGGCACGGATAAGCTGAACAAATATTCCTTCAACAGCGATCGAGTGGAGTTCTCCTTAAGTGGACCGGACCCCTTCTTTACCACTCAGTTTCTCCCATCGATTGGGATCAAATTCTTAGGGGAGAAGTTAGCCTATTATCTGAGTGGAATAACCTCCAAGACGAACACCTATTACGACGTCAACTCATTTGCTACCCCAACAACCCGGAAAAGATACCGGGTGGATCGCATTCTGGGATTTGACATCCCTGAGAGGATGAGCAATGAGTACTCCACTACCTTCAAGTTGACCTACAGGGCTTCTGCGGATAAGAAGCTGGTCTTCTCCAACATTCAAAACTGGGAGCGGTATTCCCTCTACTTTGATCCCTCCGGTGGAGATCCTTTGAAGGAGACGAGGGGAGCGGTAAATGTCTGGCAATATCGCTACACCCCATCCACCTTACCACAGGTAGAAGCGCACAACAACTCTTTGAGCTTGCTTTTCACCCACAACGTCAGCAAAAGATCATTTTATGAGCTTCGAATCAGCCGCTACTTCACTGAATATTTCCAGGCACCCGGTGACCCCAACAAGCCAGGTGGACATCTCACCCCGGGTGACTTCACCTTATGGGATTATGTGGAACGTTTCACCCCCAGTCAGGATGCCAACTTCAATGGTAAATGGGATGATGCCGAACCTTACCTGGATGTGAACCAGAACGGTGAGTATGACTTGGGAGAACCTTTCCAAGATATAAATAAGGGCAAAAACGGGGTTTGGGATCCGGGAGAGCCGTTTCAGGATTTAGATGGAAACGGGGAGTTCGATCCCTGGGATAGGTTTGATCCTTCGATTCACGATCTTCCGGGAGAGGGAAGATGGAACAATGCGGAGAAATTTGATTGGGACTCAGACGATCCTAACGATCCCAACGATGGGGTAGGTGCTCCGGATGGAAAGTTCAATGAATGGAAACAGCACCAGTCCTGGGGCTCCGGATCCACTTACGGGGTGGATTTCGCCGAACCCTATATAGATGGTGATATAAACCTCGGGGAAAATTATATTGACGAGAACAACAACGGCTTATATGATGAAGGAGAATATTTCGAGGACTCAAATGCCAATGGAAAGTATGATGCCCCCACCGATATCTGGTCTCCTGGAGTTCCTTATATTGACAGAAATAAAAATGGGAGGTTCGACTTACCCAACGGCAGATGGGACCCTGGAGAGTTCTATTATGATACTAATCATAATGGGAAGTGGGATGGGAAGGATGGCTTTTATGATAGGGGACATGAGAGACGATCCTACTATCACGATAGAAAATCCACCATGCTCACCTTAAAGTTTGATTTCACCAGCCAGATTAGCAAGGAGCATCAGATCAGAACCGGTATCCTGGTGGAGAGGATGAAGCTTTCTTTCGCTGATCTACGCTATCCCCATACACATTACGACGGTCCGCCGGATGAGGGTCCTTGGCCGGAGCATGGAGCCTTCCGCGATTTTTACACCCGACGTCCGGTTAGAGGCGCCTATTATATACGGGATAAGATAGAATATGGGGCCATGATTGCCAATCTGGGTTTAAGGTATGACTTCTTCATTCAGTCCGGTGACATCCGGAAGATGAAGGCAGAGGAGACTCCCACGGAGGAGGAACCCATAGATACCAGGTCCAAGTTTTCTCCTCGAATCGGCGTATCCTATCCCATCACCGATAAGGCTAAGGTATATTTCAACTATGGACACTTCTATCAACTGCCTGAACTTCACTGGATGTATATGCAGAAGACCCAGATCGGAGTGGCCCAGTATGGAAATTATAATCTGGATTATATGAAGCAGATTCAATATGAGCTGGGGGTGGACTACGCCATCTCCTCCAACTACAAGTTAACCGTTTCCGGTTTCTACAAGGATTATTTCGGACAGTTGAATACAGATGTGCTCCAGATTGGACCGAAACAGTTTGACTACTGGGCTAACAGCGACTATGGACGGTCCCGAGGTTTGGAATTTGAGTTTAATAAAAGATATGGGGGATACATCTCCGGGTATGTAAATTATCAGTATGCCTTCGCTTACGGCAAAAGTTCAGTTGAGGCCTCCAATTACTATGCCAGATTTCGAAAGGGGGAAATCCCCATTCAGGAGTTTCCACTGGATTGGGACGTGAGGCATCAAATAACCATGAACTTCGACCTGCGGGTGCCTGCCAATGAGCATCCCAAGTTGTTCGGGTTCAAACTACCAGATAACTGGGGGATAAATGTGGTCTGGCAGTATAACAGTGGATTTCCTTTCACGCCGGCTGGAAGTTTTCCGGGATTGCACCTTCGGATTGGGGAGGAACCTTTGCCCAACTCCAAGCGTATGCCTGCCACCAGCAACGTGGACTTAAGATTCAATAAGGATTTCAAAGTCTGGAAGGTTAACTATTCCTTCCTGGTATGGATAACCAATCTCTTTGACAAAAAGAACGTTGCCACCGTGTATTCGTCTACCGGTCGTCCTGATACAAACCAGAACTATTTCGATCAAGCCTTTAACAGCACGGTAGTCTACAGAGGTCAAGAGATCGAGCAGAATCCACTCCATTATGGAGCCGGAAGAAATATCAGACTCGGCCTGTCCATAAACTTCTGAGATTCAAAGCTTCGATCGTTACTTAGATGCCAGGAGGTCAAGAAAGATGTAAGCAATCTTAGAGCAATGGATCTACCAATACGACGGCATAATCTGAGAATGGGAATAAGATAAAGGAGAGATCACATGAGCAAGATTAAATCTGTAGCCTGTTGGTTGGTTCTTTTGGGTATGACGTTGTGGTGTTTCCATGTGTCTTCATCCAACGCAATCAACATGAGGCCAGAGAGGTCAAAGGAAAAAAGGGAGTTTATCAAACCCGCCAAGCTGACCGCAGGGTTGCCCAATCCCCAGCAGAGGGTTCATCGAGTGGGCTTGATGTATCTTTGTGTTACCAACTGGGGATTTTTTGGAAGTCAGTCCAGAGATATCAACGAGTCGAAGGGAGGCTGTTTCAATCCCCATCCGGATGAGGAGTTGGCTGCTCCCTCATGTGAATATCCTCCGAATTCGGGGTTGGAATACTTGTTCCAAGGAGGGTTGTGGATTGGAGCCATGGTGGATGATCACCCTTATACCAGCGTAGGCTGTGATGGGTGGTTCTGGATTCATGAATTCTGGCCCGAGGCAGGCGATTCAGGAGCAATAAAGGAAAGAAGCATTCGACCGAATGCTCCCTGCTACTCCCCCGATGCTATCTCCGAACAGGATATAATCGCCGTTTATACTGATACCTCAGCTGATATCCCGCTTTCTCCCGATCAAATTGATGATTGGGACAACCGCAAGCACTTCCCTTTGGGTTTGCAGATCACTCAGCAGAGCTACTCATGGAGCTACGAATATGCGGAGGATTTCGTGCTGATAGACTTCTTCATAAAAAACATCGGGGTGAGAAAGATAAAGGACATGTATATGGGACTTTATATAGATGCGGATGTGTTTCATACCAGCGAAGATTCTTATGCCGCCGCCCAGGATGACATCTGTGGCTTCAGGCATGTGGTTAGTGATCCTGGAGAGGAGTGGGATTGCTCGGACACGGTCAACTTAGCCTGGATAGCGGACAACGATGGGCACCAAGTAAAACTGGAAAAGACGGAGAGGATATTCACTCCACAAAGCCCTAACTCTGTCACCGGTGTACGGGTGGTGAGATCGCCCAAAGCACTTAACTATTCTTTCAACTGGTGGATCTCTAACCAGTCCGGGTTTCCCTTGGATTGGGCCCCCTGGAAGCAGGAGAACCAACAAAGATGGGCTGAGGAGAACTGTTACGAGCCAGGGA
>JAOZNS010000353.1 GCA_029933635.1 Candidatus Zixiibacteriota bacterium
TCTTTCAGAATCCTTTCCGCCTCTTTCTTACCTGTCTTGGTGATGGTCGATACCACCAGGGCATATTCAGGATAACCTCTTTTTATTTGAGGAATGATGGTGGATAAGACTTTTACCTCCCCTACAGAGGCGGCATGAAACCAGATCACCTTTTTACCAAGAAGCTCTTCTGTTTTCTCCTTCGGCAGTCTTCCCATTCTTTCGCCAATTCCGTGTTTTCCTAAAACCGCCCGAAATAGAAGATAAGGAAACGAGATGACGAAGGCGAAATTCAAAAGGAGGTTGTAAAGTGTATACATTTACAGATTCGCTAAGTTTCCGAAGAACCACAACTAACCTAAGTTAGGTTGTGGTCCTTAATTATGTGAATGCGAGAAATAATTATCCGCCCTTTGAGTCAACTTTATCAGTTGTTTTTCCAGTTCGATTCTTTTTTCCTCCAATTGTTGCGGAGTGCATTCAGCTGGCACATAGATTGGTTTTCCCAGCAGTATCACTGCTTTGGAGAAAGGCTTGGGAATCAAAAACCGGTCCCAGGAGGAGAGGTTAAAGCGATTTTTAGCGGAGTTAGTTATTGGAATGACGGGCATTCCGCTTCTTTGGGCAATATATATTGTTCCTGGTTGAACCTGAAATCCGGGTCCTTTAGGTCCATCCGGAGTTATGCCTACGTCGAATCCGGATGCGGTCTTTTTGCACATCTCGAAGAGGGCTTTCGATCCACCCCGGGTGGTGGACCCCCTCACCGAGACAAATCCTAAGTGGTGGATTATGCGAGCGATGAACTCCCCATCCTGGTGCTGGCTGATCAAAACGTGTATCCTTTGTCGGCGATGGGAATAGGTAAAAATGAGCATCCTGCCATGCCAGAAGGCATAGATAACCGATTTCTTTTCTTTTCTTAAAATATCCAGATTTTCCTCCCCCACCCATTCTATCTTCAACGTCATTCCCAGAATATAGATCAAGATGGGACCTATCCAGGATGCCAGAAACAAAAGCAATTCATCCTTAATTTGATTAAGTCGGTTTCTCATGGGCTAACCAGATGGTAAAGATTGGTAATTTTTATGTTACGCAAGAAAGACTCAGAAATTCTTCATCCAGATTCTGGTGTGAGAGATCTCTGGAAAATATAACAGAATGGTCAGGCGACGGTGCTCCACCTACGAAAAAATAGCAACCTGCTACACGTAAGCAGGGCTCCCAACCCTCAAAAATAAGCTTTTAAGAGATCTTTGTGTAACCACCTAAGATCCTGTAACCTGAGGCTGGGATGCTAACATCTCAACCACGATTTCAGCCGCCTTCTTGGAGGCACCCTCCTGTCCTAATTTTTGCTTTACTTTCTGTAATTCATTTTGGATAGTCTTATATCTTTCCCTGTCGGTCAAAATATCAAACATCTCTTCTGCGATCTGCGAGGGGATTGCTTGGCTCTGAATGAACTCCGGAACTACCCTTTTGCCCGCCACCACATTGGCTAAGGCGATATGGGGTATGCTGATCAAACTCTTCGCTAAAAGATAAGTCCACAAGCTGGTCTTGTACAACACCAAAAACGGAGTGCCCAAAATGGCGCATTCCAAGGTGGCAGAACCAGAGGTGATCAGAAGAAGATCAGCATGCTTCATCAAATCATAAGTTAAATTTTCCA
>JAOZNS010000019.1 GCA_029933635.1 Candidatus Zixiibacteriota bacterium
ACTGGCATTAAAAAGTGTGTCCACCAGTTGATTCTGGTCATCGTAGATTTCTATAATCACGTCGGACGGATCCACCAACGTATAGCTGATATAATGCCATCGATAGTCTGCAGAGGAGGTAACCTCGAAATCGACAATGTCTGTGCCGATGGCGAAATATTGTCCTCCGCTGGAGTCCGTCCATGCTTCCGCTACAAAAACATCCCCACATCTTAAATACCCACCTGTATTGGAAAAACTAAGCGGATAGTAAAATTGATTCTCACCAGTGCCGAAGCTTCCGAAGCAACACAAAGGATAAAGATCATAAGTATACTTGTATATTTTTCCATTTTCATGATCCACGGCCCATACTTGCCCAAAATTATCTACTTCCAGATCAGTAAAATACTGACATTCGAGGGATTGAAGTGTTTTATTCCAGTAAATATTTTCACTCCCAGTCCATTTGATAAGGTTGACCAATCGGGAGTTCCCTGCATCTGCTATGTAAATCCAAGTGCTATTGGCATAGGGATCATATGGTGGCTGTAACCAGGGGCTTCGTCCACAAACAACTGCGGTGGGACGGCAAAAATGTCCCTCCGCTAAATCACATCCATAGCTCCCATAGGTTTTTCTTAACACACCATCCAAGGTAAATCTTTTGATCTGATGTCCGTTCAGCACCCACAAATAATCATCAGAATTCCAAAAGAACGTTCCTCCATTGTTTATATCCAGATCTTGTGGCAAGTCCAATCCGCCACCGGTTATTGTCCCAAGCCAATCCATAATCTGATAGTCCCAATCGTATCTAAGTTTAACAATACGATCGTTGGCAGCATCTGCAACATAAATAAAGTAATAATAGCTGTAATACTCATCATCGCAGAGGGCATGAGCATCGATGCCTTCTGGCCAGAGAAATTGTCCGATTCCGGATCCCCGTGTTCCGCAAGCTTCGATCCAATTGTCTAAGCATTCTTGATATACCAGTCTATTCCAGCCATGATCTAAGTGAAAGGAGACAGCGCTCCAGAGTTCATACCAGGGGGTCATAACATAGCTTTGTGCGGCTGAGACAGGATTGACGAAAAGCTGAACCCCCCATTGGTTCCAAACTTCAGTGCTGGTCCATTTCCAGATCAAAGGATCATAATAGACCGGTCTTCGAATCAAAGCATATTCACTTTGGCTTTGAGATAGCCCCGTCTCACAGAATACAAGAAAAAGCAATAAAATAACCCAAATAAAATTAATTCTCTTTCTCATAATTTTCCCTCCTCTTGGAGTAGTGACATTTGTGTCGCATCTAAAAAACAGCTTTGAGCTGAGGAGTGCAACAATTTATTATTGCAGGTTTCCCAATTCGCAAAAACAGAAGTTTTTTGCACTCCACCTTCCACGGTTTAAACTCCATTGATCGGGCGGGGGTTTAACCCCCGCCCGAACCAGATTAGAGACTTTACTTAAATTCCCACTTTTCAATCTTTTCTAACCAATATTCCGCCCTCTCCGAAATCTTGGTGTTCGGGTGTTTTTTTATGAGTTCTTTCATATATTCTATAGCCCCAGCTTTATCCTCAAGCATTTTGTAGTTTTCAACCAGATATAGAAATGCTACCCCCATGTAGTAAGAATCTGGATAATCCTCAATTAATTTTTTGCAAATTGAAATCATCTTTTTATTGTCTTTTATAACATCGCTGAAGAGAAGGGCAAGGCGAAGTGAGGGAGGGGCATAGACAGAATTAGGATATTTTTCACCTAACATCAAGTATGTTGAAAAAGCCCCTTGCCTTCTTTTACTACCATGAAGCGTATCTGCTTTAATAAAAAGCTCCATTGCTTTTTTCTCATCACCTTTCGGTTCATTCACTTTTATTTTTAGAGTATTAGACTTAGTTCCAGGCGAAAAAGAACTTTTCGGCATCTCAATAAAAAAAGTATATTCTCCCGCAGGGAAATAATTGGAAAACGATTTACTGTGGCTATCTAAAATTCCATATCCCCCAGCTATATCACCAACATAATGACACTTTTCCCCCGGTTCCAATGTGTCACCACATCCTGCAACCTCCGGTATAGCATAGCAGCTGAACACCTTTCCTTTTTGATCAGTAACTCTGAAATAAAGCGTCAACAGGTCACAATTGAAACAAATTGTGCTATCAGTGATATTTTCAACCTCCAAATGAACAAATAAAGGTTCTCTTGTTAAATACACTTTTTTATCACTCCAAATCTTTATTTGAATCTGGTCACTCGCTCTTACATTTTGGAGAAATAAATGATTAATGATTATAAAAAGCATCCCCCAAAATATCAGAGATTTCGATTTCTTACTTAACATAATTGGCTCCTTTCTACCAACTAATATTTTTTATCCTGTAAATGCAATTTTCGCAAAAATGCGGATTGGAATAAGTATTATGATAAGCTTGAATCGTAGGACCACTCATGATACAAAATTGTGAGCTACACCCTTCATGTCCCGGTATCCCCCTTTGGTGCCCTAACTCATGAATAGTTATAGCCGTAATCAACTCGTTATAATAAACTTTATAGAAGGTAGCTGCAGTGTTTATGATCGCCTTTATTGCAATTAGGCTACCACTTCTTGCACTGGGTAGAAATGTGGTTGTATCTCTGAGGAGTGATAGCCCACGGTATTGAGGAAGGAAGTTTCCGTATCCGTCATGAAATCCTTTTATACCACACAAATACATTTTTGTAGAATCAGCTTTATTGTTTAGGATATAATCTCTACACTCCGGGAAAACAGGCTCGTTCCAAACAAGCATAGAACAAGGTAAATCCTTATTATCCTCGATTATGTTATATGTGGTATTAGCTATGTTAAAAGCAATGTTCATATATTCTTCTAAATCCAGCCATGTTCGAAAACGTCATATCTATAAAAAAGTGTGTCCGCTAACTGGCAATCATACTCAATCACCATCACCTTCTGGGGATTGGCAAATTCGGTGATGTGAATCCAGCCTAAGTCTTTGTAACAAACTTCACGGACGCTGTCTGGGCAGTATGAGTTCAATTGTATATTCTTCATTCTTCCACATACCTCATAATCCCCCGTGGACACCGAACCGCCCCATTCCAGTTGTTGGTCCGCAGTATTGCCCGACAAAAATTCTACGTAATTGCTAATATAGATACCGGTGCCGTTCTCCAAAATAAAATACAATCGATTGAATACATCAGTTCCGCTATAACTTGGGTTGATATTTGGTCGGATGGTGATCACAAATCTGCCGGAATCATTACAGTCAAAACTATCCGGGACGGTGTTCACCAGATAAAATTGGTATTGTCCTTCTCCAACACCGCAAGGCTGGGGAGGTGGATTAACGAGTTCTTTCTTCGTAATCCAGCATTTAGAACCCAAAACAAGTGGTAGGAAAACTATCAATACCATCCAGTGCCAAACTTTAAGCTTTGTCATAAGTTGCCCTCCTCAAAAACTTTACTTCTTTTTCATATTAGTATCTTCATCTCCTCTGCGTTCCGTCTGCTCAATTTCTCCATTCAGAAAATCAAAGAGATTTTCAAATCCTACCAATTGCCAGCTTCTTATACTGCTCATTCGTTTTTTCCCTAGAGGCGTGGTTGGCCATTTGCGGTACTCGCCTGAAGGTGGTGCCTTTCCCACTTCGGGTGGAGATTTGAAGACAAGTCTCTCCTTTGTCCTTCTGCCCGTCCTCTCACTGCCTTTAGCAGGGGATGCGCCCCACAAGACCAATTCACACTCCACAACAGCCGAATCGCCTTCTATTTTTATGTGTGGGTCAAGGATGTCAAAATCCCAGAAATTGGATAAGTGCAATGGATTGTCCTCTCTGGAAAAAGATGGCTTTTCAAGCTGTATCTTTCTTTTGAAAGAATTATCAAAGATGGCTTGGACATTCTTAGTGAGATTCCCTTTTACCAACGTGCTTCTACCTTTGACCGAAACCTGCGGAGCAAAAACCATAAAGACTTTGGTAGTGTCTTGTTGCTGAATCCCTTTCCTGACCATGTCTAAAGCCAGTTCTATCCTTTGCTCGTCCGTTAACCGTATGAAGTGCTGGGCAAAGGAGAAATTGAAAAGGATACATACAAAAATAAGAATCAAGACTATGTATTTTCTAAACTTGGGGGTCATCATAGTTCTATCTCCTGTTTAAATGAAGTTCATGTTCACCTATTTGGATAGTTATGTAATTTTTACAAAGGCAAATATAGGGGGGGGGGATTCCCGTTTTGTCAAGGAAAATTTTGGGGTGAGGCTGTTTTAAATCTCCATTGATCGGGCTGTTGGAGGACTGCCCGACAAAAAATGTTTGTCGGGTAGCTCTCCCGCCAAGGCTGGTTTGCAACCCGATCCTACCTTTCTGCAAATGCCCCCCTTTAATAAAGTGGGACTTAAGGAGGATTTCAATATTTCCCCCGGAGTAAAGGCGAATAAAAAGTCAGGTGTTATTAGACTGCTTTAATTTGAGGGTTCAATGGGGCAGACAGAGTTGGGAAAGCTTATTAATGGTTGCATTTAAGCGGAAAAGTAACACTGACACTATCTCTGGGTTCTTTAAATAGTATTGTGTGGGTGAAGTCTTCACATCCAACCTTGCTCAGTCTTATAACGTATACGTCAGGAAAGAGTCCTCTAAATATCACATTGGTTGTGTCTCCGGTATCCACCCCGTTAAGAAAGACCCTTGCACCGGTAGGTAGGCTTCTGATATCCAGGATGCAGGCATAGCTGTCTGAGTAGTGCTGGATGAAACGAGAGATAAAGCTGTGCCAATCGGTGGTGGAGAAATCGAGCTGAACATAGTCGGTAGAATCAAAATCTTCCTGATTCCAGGGTAGCCGGATCAAAATGCCTCCAACTATCTCTAAAAGGAAAAGGGGATTCAGGAATTGAGTGACAACAGCTTCATTGACAGAGATCTCTAAACTTTCAGCAGCACTTTTTATGGTTGAGCTTAAGTTTGGCTGTTTTTGAATACTTCGCGCAAATTCTCGAAGGTCGACAAAAATTGAGTCAAACTCATCGTAACGTCCGCTTTCCCAGGCGTCCCAAACCTCAGACCAATAAGATCCAGTGCTATCTATGAGAGCTTGTGCCAGATTAAAAACATCGGTGGAAAGTTTGGATATATCGGGAAGGTAAATCAAAACGGAGTGCACATGCGCATTAGGATTTGCTTCTAAAGCTGTGCTGCCGATCGCCTCGGTGATTTCCGATGCCAAAGCCCTCACCCTTATGTCCGGATTGCTGGTCAACTCAGAAAGCCATCTGCTTGAGCCCATGATGTTCTTGGGAAGTTGCTTAAATTCAGAGGCGATCATGTATTTTGAAAAGTTTCTTATCTGATATGCCATCTCGGCTGTGGCTAAGGATGGAGCGTAAAACCAGATTATGTCAAAGTCAAACCCGGAAAGGGCATAAGAAAGCTCCGGCAGGCTCATGGGAATGCCGTCGCCGTTGATGGTGTCAGAACAAATCCCCCTCCAGGTGGCACCCTGATCGTTGATCACCAGCATATAGCGCCCTGCAGGATAGTTTTGCCTTCCATAGCTGATAAAGTTCCGTAAAGTGGATGGATCGGACATATCTTTTTTGCCCAAATCTAAGACCACCTCAGAGCTGATGGAGTCTTCAGGTTCATCTATGTGTCTTTCGACATGATAATATTTGCAACCTCCATCTGTCTTAAACGAACCCAGCATAACCAGAATCTGTATGTCTTCGGTGGAGTCGATCTGTTCCAACTCCTGTAAATCTTTGATCACATATGAACGACCTTCCGGTGTCTGATCCTGAGAATTGTTCCCATCGAAGTAACCTAAGATGGTCCATTTATATTTGGCAGGCTCCGGCTCCGTGGTCTTTTTCTTACTGCATGCGGAAAGAAAAATTAAGGTTGCCAACGATACCACACTTACTGTTTTGAAAATCTCACCCATGGATGGATATCTACCTTTTGATCCTTCTTGACATAATTTAGATGTCAACCATCACTTGCCATCTTTTTTATTATCTGATCCGTCTTGGTCTTGTGCAGATGCAGACCCATCTCTTGAGGAGAAAAACCCTGAGCCAAGCCTAACAATTGGAAATAGTAAAGGATCGGAATGGTTAAATCTTGGTTGTATTTTCTGGAAAGCTTTATCTGTCCCAGATCGAATTCATCAAAACAGGTAGGACAGATCAAGCCCATCAGGTCGGCTCCTGATCTTTTAAGAGAAGTCAAAACGTCATAGGTCATTTTTTCAGGTATGTTTTCGTCCATACAGGCTTTTCCACAGCAGAGGGCTTGTTTTTCGTGGTGAACTATCTGGGCTCCGATTGCGGAGAAAAGCTTCTCTAAGATGGTGGGGTAGTCTGGATCATCCACCCGCATTATCTCCGAAGGCTTAAGCAGATGACAGCCGTAGTGAATTCCGACCTTGATGTTTCCCAGAGGCTTTTTAACCGATTCCCTCACCCTTTCAATTCCTAAATCGTCTCGCAAAACCGTTACGATGTGACGAACGGAGATGGTTCCTTTATATTGTTTTCCAATTTTCTTTAAGCGTTGGTTTACCCTCTCCTTCAGAGCTGGTTCATGGGATAGATGAAAATTAGCTTCAGAGAGGGTGGCGGTACAACCGGAGCACATGGTCACCAGATCCAGCCCAGCCTCCTCTGCGATGGAGATATTTCTGGCAGCAAGGGTAAGCCAGGTTAGCTTATCGGTGGCTTTGAAGTATATGGGATCCGGACAACAGGAAAATCCATCCAGATCCACCAGCTCAATTCCCAGATTCTTTGCGGTCTTTCGCACCGCCGCCTCCATCTGGGGATATTTCACAGTGATCATGCATCCGAAAAAAGGTGCGTATTTCATATTAAAGTCCGAAAATAAGTTTTTTACTCATCGAGGATATTATCCCAGACAGGTCTCCGTCGTCCTCGATAATTTTATTCTTTGTGGATGCTTGCCAGCCATGGATAACATCCACAAAGAACGAGATATGATCTCTCCACCTCAAGGTTCGAAGAGCTTTTCCAGCTCCTCTATGGGAACTATCTTCACCTCTTTCAAGCCCAGCTCTTTTCTCCTCCTGTCCGATAACGACGTTATCTTCACCGTCCGGCCGGTGGCTTTCACACTATTCACCAGTTCTCTTACCTCAGGGACGCTGGTCACTTTTTCAAAACAGATGTTCTTCAGGGCAATGATTACCTCCACCGGTCTGACCGCCTGGGGGCATCTCTCATAACAGGTATAACAATTGGTGCAATTCCAGATGGGCGAATCTTCTCCGGTGAGAGCATCTTCGTTTCCCAAAAGTGCCTGCAGAAGTATCTCTCTGGGATTGAAATCTTCCGAATACATGGCTGCCGGACAATCGCCGACGCAAGCACCACATTGGTAGCAAAAGTTGTGAGCCTCCCCTCCCAGGGTGGAGTTTAATTTTTCTCTGAACCGGTAATTTATTGATTTTATCTGCATGAGCTGTTAGTGAAAAAGGTCACAAACTTTTTGCAAAAAACTTGACTTTGTCCGTATAAAATTTATTATATATACTCATAAAGTCAAGCTCAAATTTGATAGGCGGAAGAATCAAATTGGTAAACCAAGTGATTAAGGCTGAAAGATTAACCGAGGAGAAGGTTCATGTATTCGAGGCTTGGTGCAAAAGGTGCGGAATCTGTGTGGCTTTCTGTCCTACGGGAGCTTTGACATCAGACAAAGAGGGTTTGCCGATCTTAACCTATCCAGAGAAATGCACCCAGTGCGGCATGTGTGAGCTGAGATGTCCTGATTTCGCTATCGCGGTCCGACCACGAGATAAAAAAGAAACAAAAAAAGATACTTCTTAAGGAAAGCAGATGCAAAGTTCTTCTGTGCCAAAGAAGGAGAGATTGATTCAGGGAAACCGTGCTTGCGCCGAGGGTGCCATAGCAGCTGGATGTCGTTTCTTTGCCGGGTATCCCATCACTCCCTCCACCGAAATCGCTGAGTTTTTAGCCAGGGAGTTGCCCAGGGTGGGCGGAAAATTTATCCAGATGGAGGATGAGATCGGCAGCTTAGCCGCAGTGCTTGGAGCATCGGTGGCAGGGGTGAAGTCGATGACCGCCACCAGCGGTCCGGGGTTCTCTCTTATGCAGGAACACATAGGTTATGCATACATGGCTGAAGTGCCCTGTGTGATTGTGGATGTGCAGAGGGGAGGGCCTTCCACCGGCTTGCCCACCAAAGTTTCTCAATCAGATACCATGCAAGCACGCTGGGGAACCCATGGGGATTACCAGGCCATAGCCTTAGCTCCCTCTTCGGTGGCGGAGTGTTTTGATTTTACCATTCGAGCCTTTAATCTCTCGGAAAAATATCGGACCCCGGTGATCCTTTTGATGGACGAAGTGATAGGTCATATGCGGGAGAAAGTTACCTTCCCATCGACCGAAAAGATAAAGATAATAAACCGAATGAAGCCAACGGTTCCACCGGAATGGTATCAGCATTTTGAGATAAATCCACATTTCGTTTCTCCCATGGCCAGCTTTGGGGAAGGTTACAGATTCAACATCACCGGTTTGACCCACAATCCGGAAGGATTCCCCACATCCAGACCAACGGTTATTCAGGAAAAGTTAGAAAAATTAAAAAATAAAATTATGCATAACTTGAACGATATCGTCCAGATTAGGGAAGAGTTTATGGAGGACGCCAACTTAGCCATCTTCGCCTATGGGAGCGTAGCTCGGGCCGCCAGACAAGCAGTTCGCATGGCGCGAGAAAAAAGAATCAAGGCAGGAGTGATCCAACCCTTAACCATATGGCCTTTCCCGGACGTTTACATGGAGCACATGATGGAACAACTGGACTTAATCATCGTGGCTGAGCTCAATCAAGGACAGCTGATAGGTGAGGTAATGAGGGTCAACCGTGGTAAGACTCGAGTGCGAGGTCTTAATCGCTACGATTCCGAATTGATCACCCCGGAGCAGATCTTCCAAAAGATCAGGGAGGAAAAATAGATTGGCTTTGTTCTCTAAAAAGACTCACCAATATCTGAGAACCAAAAAGAAATTTCCCAACGTTTGGTGTGCCGGTTGTGGGATAGGGACAGTTATGGGGGCAATCATTCGAGCTATAGACAGCCTGAAGCTTTCCAGAGATGAGGTGGTGATGATTTCAGGCATCGGCTGTTCCAGTCGCATGCCGGTATATGTGGATTTTAACACCCTCCATACCACTCATGGCCGACCCTTAGCTTTTGCTACCGGGGTGAAGTTAGCCCAACCTAACTTGAAGGTTCTGGTGATAACCGGGGATGGGGATGCTTTAGCCATCGGGGGGAATCATTTCATCCATGCCTGCCGACGTAACATCGATCTGACCACCGTTTTGATCAACAACTATACCTATGGCATGACCGGCGGACAGGTGGCTCCTACCACACCTTTCATGAAAATCGGCACCACCGCTCCATATGGAAACAGGGAGAGGGGATTCGACATAGCAAAATTAGCTATTGCCGCAGGCGCAGTCTTTGTAGCCCGAGGCACCGTATACCACGTGGTGCAACTACAAAAGCTGATCGAGCAGGCTATCCTAAAAAAAGGGTTCTCCTTGGTGGAAGCAATTAGTCAGTGTCCAGTCCTATATGGAAGGTTGAACCGAGAGGGTGGAGCGGTGGAGATGTTGAAATGGCAAAAGAGTCATGCCATTCCCATCAGTGCGGCTGGAAAAGTCCCTCCGGAGAAACTGAGAGATAAATTTCTCACCGGAATTTTGTGGAACATAGATTTTCCAGAATATTGTAAGGAATATGATAAAGTCATTGCTCAGGCTCAAGGTAAGATGTAAATATCACCGTATAAGGTGAAAAAACCAGACAGCTAAAGGATGAACAAAAGCAAGAAGAAGACTCCCTCAGAGAATGAAGCCAGATATGAGATCAGGCTTTCCGGATCCGGAGGACAGGGAATGATCTTTGCGGGAACTGTTCTGGCTGAAGCCATAGGAGTGGAGGATGGTAAGAACGTATGTCAGACCCAGAGCTATGGTCCAGAGGCCCGGGGAGGTGCCTCAAGATCGGACCTGGTGGTAAGCTCCGGTGAAATCTATTATCCCAAGCCTCTAAAGTTGGATCTGCTTTTAGCTTTAACCCAAGAATCATGCGATACCTATTTCCCTGCCTTAAAGGAAGAGGGGATCTTGATCGTCGATTCTGGCTTAGTCACCCAGCTTCCGGATCACAATGTGCAGGGTTTCCCATTCACTCAGATCGCGCGGGACCAGCTGGGCACCACTATGGTAGCCAATATGATCGCCTTAGGTGCAATCTCAGCCTTAACCAAGATAGTTTCGAAAAAGGGATTGCTGGAGGCGATTAAGAGGAGAGCTCCCAAAGGAACCGCGGAGAAAAACTTAAAGGCCGCTGAGATTGGGTTCAGATTGGTCCATAGGAAAAAAAGCCGAAGGAAACGGAGGTAAGTCCCAGCAGGTTTGAGATATCACCTTTCTGCATGAGGTGAAGTCAGAAAATTTCATCTTCTTTTGATGGAGGAACAGACCGAGAGTTGGAAAAGACCTTCTTGATGATCAAACCGGATGCGGTGCGAAAAAACCTGATCGGGGAAATCTTAATGAGGGTGGAGGATGCTGGTTTCAAAATAGTGGAGCTGAAGATGGTTAAATTGTCGCCGTCTCGGGCTAAAAAGTTTTACCAGGTTCATAGAAACAAACCGTTTTTTGAAGATCTGATAAAGTTCGTCTCCTCGGGTAAGGTGGTGGTGGTTTTATTAACCAGAAGGAACGCCATAAGAAAACTGAGGGAGCTGGTGGGAATCACCGATCCCAAGAAGGCAAGGAGAGGAACCATCCGTGGTGATTTAGCCTCAGATGTGACCCAAAATGCTGTGCATGCCTCAGATTCTGCCAAAAGCTTTAGATTCGAATCAGAACTTTTTTTTAAAACCAAACTTGTGAAATAATTCACATTAACAGACGGGAGGAATAAAATGTCATTAAAAGAGAAGCTCGCCCAAAAGATTCCCCAGTTAAGAGAGGAGATCAAGACCCTGGTTAAAGATCATGGCGAAAAGGTTCTCTCGGAAGCAACCGTCCGGCAGGCCTATGGTGGTATGCGTGGGATAAAATGTATGGTCTGGGAGACATCGCTTTTAGACCCGATAGAGGGAATAAGATTTCGGGGATACAGCATCCCTGAGTTGCGCCAGAAGCTTCCCAAGGCGCGCGGTGGAGAAGAACCTCTCCCCGAAGGGATCTTTTGGTTGCTTTTAACCGGTGAACTTCCCTCCAGCAAAGAGGTCAAAGAGGTCACCGGCGAATGGCATAAAAGAGAAGAGGTGCCTCAAAACACTTGGAAGATCTTGAAAACTTTGCCCACCGACATGCATCCTATGACCCAGTTTTCCATTGCGATTTTGTCCTTACAGCCCACCTCCGAGTTTGCGAAAAAGTATAACGAGGGGATTCCAAAAACTGAATACTGGGATCCCATGTATGAGGATGTGATGAACCTATTGGCAAAACTTCCTGCGATCGCCGCCTATATATACCGGCGGACTTACAAGGATGGGAAAAGGATCCGACCCGTCAAGAGGCTGGATTGGGGCGCAAACTTTGCTCACATGATGGGCATAGACAATCCTGAATATTATGAATTGATGAGACTTTATCTGGTTTTGCATTGTGACCATGAAGGAGGAAACGTCAGCGCACATACCACTCATTTGGTTGGCTCCGCTTTGTCAGACGCATTTTATGCCCTCTCTGCAGGAATGAATGGTCTGGCAGGACCTTTACATGGCTTGGCAAATCAGGAAGTCCTGCGCTGGATTCAAAACTTGATGCAAAAATTGGGTGGAAGGGTTCCCACAAAAGAGGAGCTCTCCAAGGCTTTGTGGGATACCTTAAATAAAGGACAGGTTATTCCAGGATATGGTCATGCGGTGCTGAGACGGACAGATCCCAGATATACCGCTCAGCGGGAGTTTGCCCTGAAACATATGCCAGAGGACCAGCTTTTTAAACTGGTCAGCCTTATATATGAAACTGCTCCCGATATCCTTAAAGAGCATGGGAAAGCCAAAAATCCATGGCCCAACGTGGATGCGCATTCAGGAGTTCTGCAGTGGCATTATGGGGTCAGAGAATATGATTTTTACACCGTGCTGTTCGGGGTTTCTCGCTCAATGGGGGTTTTAGCCCAGCTGATCTGGGACCGAGCCTTGGGTCTGGCCATCGAGAGACCCAAAAGCGTAACGACCGAATGGATCAAACAAGAGGTAGGAAAGATGTAGCTTTTATTGTTGCTTCATAGTTTACGGTTTGTAGCTTTCTTTTACCACGAACCAAGAACATTGTTGTTGCGGGGTGCCCTCACCCCGCAACTTTTTATTCAAATCATGAAGGGAGCCACTTTACTGTGAGACTATCACGGAGAGGTCAGAAACTCGCATTTAAACTCCTAAGTTTCTATATCAGCCCAAAAATTTTCTCTGAACCAAAAAGCTGGATAGTTTAAATATTTTATGACTCCTTCACCTAAGGGAATACTGCCTTTCTATTTATTGGGTAAATTCTTTTGTGTAAAATTTAGTTTTGACAGATAAGATGAAAGGGCATATCCATTTAGAAAAAGAGAAGAAAGGAGGATATGCCCTATGCGAGAGATGAATTTCTCAGAAAGTAATTTAAGGAATCGTTGGTTTGGAGTCAAGAGTTAAATCATAAAATTTTGCTTGCAAAATTCGGGTTTCTGGCTATATTGTGAATGAGCGAATAAACATTGTAAAATCGACTCTTCTGCCAATAACTTGCTACACTCACTCTTTCAAAAAGGAGCGCCCAATGAAAAAAGGTGTGATGGTTTTTTTCTTTTTTCTTTTATGGGTTTTGTTTTCAACTAACTCCCTTGCTTTTGAAGCTTGGGTTCCCTTTCAGCCCGGGAGCCTTGAGGGCTATCCTGAGATTACGATTCTTTCTTCCACCCAAAATGGGTTAAGCTTTTGGATCCGCTTTCCTGGCATGAAAGTAGGAGAGATTTCAAAGCAAGGGGAAATTTATCATGGCGTGTCCATCCCTGGGGGTGGACATACTCATAATGTTGGATGGGCTGAGCTTCCCACCTGGTCTCGATTCGTGGCACTTCCCCAGGGGGCGATGCCCGAGGTGGAGGTTGTTCGATATTCATCCAAGATTCTTTCCGGCTACAATGTGTTTCCGGCACAAAAGCTTCCAGTCGATAAAGAGAATGTCCCTCCGCCGGAGTTTGTCAAAGATGCGGAATTCTATTCTACTGACAAATTCTATCCGGATAGGTTGGCTTTTGCAGGAAAACCCAAAGTCATTCGCGGTTGTCAAGTGTTATTGCTTACCCTGTTTCCGGTTCAATACAATCCAGCCAAAGGAGAGTTGAGCGTGGTTCAAGAGATGGAGGTGAAGGTAAATTTTGTTGGGGGAAACGGAACCTTTATTGACCCTCGATTAAGATCGCCATATTTTGAGAACCTTTTTGAAAACCTTCTTTTGAATTATCCCGTTTTAGGCAGGCCCTCCGCAAATGGTGGGAAAAGTGCCACCGGATGTGATTTTTTGATAATTACCCATCCCAATTTTCAAGCTTGGGCTGAGTCGTTAGCTTTTTGGAAAAACCTTTCGGGAATTCCCACCTGGGTAAAAAACACCTTCGAGACCGGCTCTGATACCGGTTCAATCAGAACCTATATTCAGAATGCTTACGATACTTGGGTGCCACCACCATCATTTCTTCTTCTCATTGGGGACGCTGAGTATATTCCACCGTTCTATCGTAATACCCATCCCTATGATGGTTTCAAAACCGGCACCGACCTTTATTACACCACCTTGGATGGCCCTGATTTCTTTCCGGATATATTCCCTGGAAGAATATCGGTAGATAATCTATCTCAGGCGGAAGTGGTGATAGGTAAAATCCTTCAGTATGAAAGATCGCCCCTCTCCGGTGAAACATCCTTTTATGATAAAGTGCTGGTGGCAGGATATTTTCAGGACTATTATTACCCTTATGACTGGGAGGACAGGTTTTTCATCAAGACCAGTGAGACGGTAAGGGACTTTTTAATTTCGCATGATTACGATGTGGAGAGATGCTATACCAAAACCTCAGGAAGTAATCCATGTTGTTATTACTATGGTGATCCGCTTCCTCCCGGACTGACCTGGGACGGAGACGCCACCCAGATCATCAACGCCATCAACGATGGGGTCTTTTTGGTTAATCATAGGGATCATGGCTCAGAGGAAGGATGGGGCGATCCATATTTTGTGGTGTCACATGTTAATTCACTCGGTAATGGAGATAAGCTCCCGGTGGTGCTCAGCATAAACTGCGAGACCGGTCATTTCGATAATGAGACCGATTCGCCAGGTCATGACACTCCAGTCACTGCGGTGTATTTCTGTGAAGCATTTCAGAGAAAAGCTAACGGGGGAGCGGTGGGCATATTCGGTCACACGCGAGTCAGTTGGAGCGGATTAAACGATGAGCTGTGCAAAGGGTTTTATGATGCCATCTTTCCCGATTTTGATCCCAGCTATCCCAGTGGTGGATCCACTCATCCTATTTTCAATCCCATGTTTCGCATGGGGGTGATGCTTAACTTCGGGAAATTCTGGACCTATGATAAATATTATCTTACCGGTGGAGCGGGCTATCCCTGGGAAGCAGATTATCCCGAGATCAGAGCCACCTTTGAGATGGGCACCTGGTTTGGCGATCCCACCATGCAGATATGGACGGGGTACCCGGAGACGCTCAACGTGTCTCATTCAGATACCATTCCGCTGGGATCTTATGAATTCACCGTATCAGTTACCTCGTCCGGCTCCCCAGTGGAAAGCGTTTTAGTCTGTCTAATGAACGATGAAGTCTACGAGGTGAGCTATACCAACGGTTCAG
The DNA here is from genome assembly GCA_029933635.1 of Candidatus Zixiibacteriota bacterium. GTDB lineage: Bacteria > Zixibacteria > MSB-5A5 > MSB-5A5 > SM1-73 > SM23-73-3. Next base: position 14,950 of record JAOZNS010000019.1, read on the forward strand.
GAGAGGCTGATTTCTCCTGCTCAACCACCACTCCGGGAAGCTTATACATTACCGCATCCAAGCATAACTTCAGACCATATCAAGGATCGATTACCGTAGAGGAGATATCCTTCGTTTTGGGAGATGCCAACGGAGATGGGACAGTCAGTGTATCCGACATAGTTTTTCTAATTAACTATTTATATCATGGAGGTCCTGCACCATCGCCCTTTGGAGCAGGAGATGTTACCTGCGACGGCTTGATCGATCTTTCAGATTTGGTGTTTTTGATCGACTATCTATTCAGGGAAGGACCGCCCCCGGTCTGTTAGAAAAGGTTATGTGGGGTGTTTATTAAAAGGGAAAATTCCTGATAGGTTACCCCAAGTTTCAATGCTTGGATCAAAATAAATTTAATCCTTTAAAGCAAAAAACCATAGAGCGGAAAATTAGCTTCCGCTCCATGGCTTCTTTTGGGCTCGTTTCAGCTCTTTTTACATCATCGCTCAAGCGCCATATCTCTCAAACAGTTGCCCCCTTTTTCAGAGCTTCTACATTCATATCCAGCATCTCCTTTTTAGCTCGGGGAAATACCTTGGGCAGGGTCTTGATCATGCTTTCCAAGGAGACTGCTCGGGTATGATTTATCAAAGCTCCCAACATCACCATATTGGCGCATTTGACCGTCCCAATCTTTTCTGCGATCTTATTGGCATCGATGGTTATCGCATTTACATCGGTCCTTTGTGGCTGGCTGGAGACTAAGGACTTGTTTATCAGAAGCAGTCCCCGGGGCTTTAAAACAGGCTCAAATCTAAGCAGAGATGGCTCATTCATCACGATAAGGGAATCGGGAGAGGAGACCACGGGAGAGGCAACCTCCTCGGTTGAGACCACAACCGAACAGTTAGCTGTCCCACCTCGCATCTCTGCTCCATAGGCGGGGAAGAAGGTGACATGTTTGCCGTCTACCATACCTGAATAGGCTAAGAGTATCCCGGCTGAAATTATTCCCTGTCCACCAAATCCAGACATTATCACACCCTGATACATCTAACCTCCGTCCACATCAATTCGATTTGAAAATATTCTCCTGATCGATAACAATTGATAGATAAAGAATAATTTAAACCTTACGTTTACTTTTCAGATGTTTTTTTACTCCTTTTTATCCTTTTGATCCGGGCTTTTAAATACACCCAGAGGATAATAGGGAATCATATCATCCTTCACCTTCTGGATGGACTGAAGCGGGGTCAAAGCCCAATCGGTGGGACACTGGGAAAGGATCTCCACCAAGGAAAATCCCAAACCGTCCATCTGCACCTGGAACGCTTTCTTGATTGCCTTCTTGGCTTTGACCACATTTGCCGGGGTGTTGACAGCCACCCTCTCCAAATAAGCGGGCCCCTCCAAGGCGGAGAGGAGCTCACACACCCGGATAGGATTTCCTGCCACCTTTGGGTCCCTTCCAAAAGGGCAGGTGGTGGATCTCATTCCCGGCAAGGTGGTGGGTGCCATCTGCCCGCCGGTCATTCCATAGATGGCATTGTTTACAAAGATGATGGTGACGTTTTCGGATCGGGACGCACAATGGATGGTCTCAGCCATTCCGATGGAGGCTAAATCGCCATCTCCCTGATAACTAAACACGATGCAGTCGGGCTTAACTCTTTTCATGCCGGTTGCCACCGCTGGACCTCTGCCATGGGCGGGCTGAATCATATCACAATTGAAATACTCGTCGGCGAAAACGGAACACCCTACCGGAGCGATGCCGATGGTTCTTTTTCTGATCTTCAGCTCCTCCAAAGCCTCCGCCACCAATCGATGAATTACACCATGTCCACATCCTGGACAATAGCGCATGGGAATTTCGGTCAATCCTTTAGTTCTAACAAAGACTTTTTTTTCCATGGCTTTTCAAATTTAGGAGTTCAAATGTTCAATAAAAATCATTTTACACAAATCTTTTTTATCACACCCAATATCTCCACATCTGTAGGGATGCCCCCGGCAGGTCTTCCATGAAAGAAGATCTCAGCCTTTCCTTCCACAGCCAACCTGACGTCCTCTATCATCTGGCCGGCACTCATCTCCACCACCAGAATCTTTTTTATCTTTGAAGCCAAATCGTTCAACACTTTCATTGGAAAGGGCCAGAGGGTGATGGGTCTTAAAAGCCCAATTTTTAAGTTCTCTTTCCTACCTAAAGCCAGCGCCGCTTTGGAGATTCGAGAACAGGTGCCATAAGCCACGATTAGTATATCCGCATCATCCACCTTGAGGACTTCATATCTGACCTCATTTTCTTCGATCCTCCGATATTTGGCCATAAGTTTCCATACATGTTTTTCCATATATCCGGGTCTTAAATCATATGATCTTACCACCCTGCGAGGTCTTCCGTCCTGCTTACCCAAGGTCCAATCTTTGGGAGGCAACGTAGCAGGGTCCACCGGCTCGAAATCATATTCGATCGGCTCCATCATCTGACCCAAAAGTCCATCTGCAAGAATCATGGTGACCACACGGTATTTCTCTGCCACATCGTAGCATATTTTGGGGAAATTGCCCATCTCAGAGACCGAATTAGGAGCCATCACGAACACTCGGTAATCTCCATGTCCCCCTCCCCGAGTAGCCTGAAAATAATCTCCCTGTGAAGGGGCAATGTTTCCCAGACCAGGTCCTCCTCTTACCACGCTGGCATAAAATATGGGAAGCTCGGCACTGGATGTGTAGGAAATCCCTTCCTGTTTTAGACTGATACCCGGACCTGATGACGAGGTCATTACCCGTGCTCCACAGGCGGAGGCACCGAAAAGCATATTTATTGCCGCCACCTCACTTTCAGCCTGAATAAAAGTTCCTCCAACCTCTGGCAGTCTCCAGGACATATATTCTGGAATTTCATTCTGAGGGGTGATGGGGTAGCCAGCGAAAAAACGACATCCAGCTCGCACGGCCCCTTCAGCCAAAGCTTCATTTCCCTTCATTAATGTTCTTTCACCCATGATGATCTCCGTTATGCTATTTGTGGTGGTAGAGCTTGCCTTGCATTAAACTTAAACCACCATACATGAGACAAGACCACTACGGACTTTAGACCATTCATTTATAAACTTCAATTGCCACATCTGGGCAGACGAAAGCACAGAGCATGCAACCGGTGCAAGCCTCTGGCTTGACCATGCATGCGGGATGATATCCGGTGGAACTGAAATGATTGGCCAACCCAATTACTTTATGAGGACATGCTACAATACATAATTCGCAGGCTTTGCATCTTTTTTCATCTACCTCAATTCTGGGCATTGAAATCTTCTCCTGAATGAGCAAAAGATAAAGATAGATTGAAGTTTTGAAAACACCATAACAAAAAATTTCTTCCAAATTTACACAATTGTTTTATCAAAAGCAAGAAGAATTTGTAACTTTTTGTAGATACCAAATACAAATCATACACTTTTTGAGAAAGCAATCAGGCAACCTGAGGAATTTCTTTCCAAGGAGTGGCCTTCGGAAGAATGATCAAAAAATATATAAAGTTTGCTTGGTCGGGACTTGAACCCTTGCCTGAATCATGGTAAAGGGAAGAAGACTTTCATCCTGTGGTGAATGATGTGGGTTACTTAAAAGCATGAGCTGATGATTCAAAGAAAAAGGTTCGTTGGCCAGATAAAAGGTCTCCCCGGTGAATCTATTCGAAGAGGGATAAAGGTTTGCACAAAGATTTCCCCCATCCCTTTTTCATCAGCTCAAGATTGCGAAAAAATTCACAAAGCTGTGGCTAAAAAGCCTTGCTAAAAAGTGAAATTTGCTTATAATAATAGGCTATTTTGGTGACGGGTGAATCTGAAGTGCCAAGGAGATAATCTATGCCTATTTCTAAGGTGATGGTTATTGGGGGAGGAGTTATGGGAAGAGGAATCTCTCGACTTCTGGCTGGTGCGGGAATTGAGGTCACTTTGGTAGATTTAAACCAAGAAATAATTAAGGAAAGTCTTCGACTTCTCTCTGAGGAGATGGACAATGATATCGAGAAATGGGGAATGACGATAAGCGAAAAGAAAGCTATACTTTCCCGGATAAAATGGACCACCGAATATGAGGATGCCTCCCGGGTTGATCTGGTGGTGGAAGCTGTTCCTGAGGATCTGGAGCTAAAACGGAAGCTTTTTGCCCAATTGGACAAAATTACTCGACCTGAGATCGTGCTGATCAGCCATACCTCCACCCTTTCTGTAACCGAGATAGCCGCCGCTACTAAAAGACCGGATAAAGTTATAGGGTTGCACTTCCTGCCTCCGGCGACCAAAATTCCCCTGGTGGAGGTGGTAAGAGGGCTTAAGACCTCACCTGAGACTTTGAGCTTGATCAAGGAATTTGCCGAACAACATTTGAACAAAACTGTGGTTACGGTATATGAATATCCCGGTTATGTAACCACCCGAATCATCGTTCCCTTGTTGAATGAAGCCATGCATGTGCTCATGGAGGGAATCGCCACGGCTGAGGATATCGACACCGCCATGAAATTAGGTTATGGTTTTAACATCGGACCTTTGGCCCTGGCAGATATGATGGGCTTGGATGAGGTGATGAAGTGGATGGAAAATCTTTTGCGGGAACTCTCAGATCACAAATACAATCCCTGTCCCCTTTTGCGAAAGTTGGTTCGCGCAGGTCATTTGGGCAAAAAAACTAAAAAAGGCTTTTTCAAATATGATGAAGAGGGGAATAAAATCGGAGAAGCGGATTTGTTCCCTAAATAAGGATCGGAAGGCCTCAGCCGCCAGAACAAGAGATAAAGATCAATTAATTTAATTCAAAATAGAATGATATGAAGATTCTGGTTTTAAACTGCGGAAGTTCATCAATAAAGTATCAGTTCATCGATGTTGATAAATGTTATGTGCTATCCAAAGGCATGGTCTCGCGTATCGGGATGAGTGGGGCGGTTTTAGTGCACAAACCCCATGACCGACCTGAAGTTACCATATCAGGAGAAATGCTGGATCACATTCAAGCCATAGAGCATGTTATTGCCATGCTGCTCTCACCCAATCATGGCGTTATCCGAGATAAATCGGAGATAGAGGCGGTGGGACATAGGGTGGTGCATGGGGGAGAGAGATTCCCTCATTCTGTGCTTATAGATCAAGAGGTGATGCAGGTTCTGCGGAGCTGTATCCAGTTGGCTCCACTTCACAATCCCCATAACATTAGGGGAATAAATGCCTGCAAGCAGATTTTAGCAGGAGTTCCTCAGGTGGCGGTATTCGATACCGCCTTTCATCAAAAGATGCCACCTTATGCTTACATCTATGGAATCCCCTATGTGTTATACAAAAGATATGGAATCAGACGATATGGCTTTCATGGCCCCTCCCATTTTTATGTCTCCCATCGCGCCGCCAAAATGATGAATCGACCCATCGAGCGGCTTAAGATGATCACCTGTCATCTGGGAAATGGCGCCAGCATGGCGGCGATCAAGGGAGGAATCTCCGTGGATACCTCCATGGGGTTCACTCCTTTGGAAGGGCTTCTGATGGGAACTCGTTCCGGCGATCTGGATCCTGCCATAATTCTACACATCATGGCTCGGGAGGAACTCTCCTTGCATGAAGCCAATACCCTGCTCAACAAACATAGCGGACTGCAAGGCATCTCTGGCATTTCCGGTGATATGCGTGATATCATCGGCGAAGCACAAAAGGGGAACTCTTTTGCTCAATTGGCACTGGATGTGTATTGCTATCGCATTCGAAAGTATATCGGAGCATATGCCGCCGTGTTGGGGGGTGTGGATGCGTTGATCTTCACCGCTGGAATCGGTGAAAACTCATCCCTGATAAGAAAAAAGTCTTGCGAGAATCTGGAGTTTTTGGGCCTAAAAATCGACGAGCAAAAAAACCAAAAAGCCTCCAGCAAACAAGCCATGGAAATCCAAAGCGAAGATTCTAAGACGAAGGTGTTCTGTATCCCCACCAATGAGGAACTGGTGATAGCCCTGGAGACCAAAAGAGTTATCCGAGAAGCAAAAGAGAAACAGAAGATGCTCAAGGGAGTGTAAGTTGAGAAAGATTCTGCTTATTGCCCTGTGTCTAACTTTCGCCATCGGATGTGAGGAATCCAAAATCCAAATTCTTCAGAGGCGATTGGACAATTTCAGAAACATTCTACCTCCCGAGTTGAAACAGCAGTTTGACTCCAAAAACTATCAAGCGGTGGTGGCTGGAATCGACTCTCTCCTTGAAAATGCTCCTGAATTCAAAAAAAGATACCAGAGATTAAAACATGAAGAACTGATAGATGTCTTCTCCCCTCAAGAGGTGGTGGACTTCTTCAGAGAGCATTTTGTGGAAAAGATAGAAAGATTAAAACTGAAGAAGGAAAGAAACTGGTAAGCAGAAGCATATTTTTTTTCGTGTAATCGAAAAAGGAGATTTAAATGATAAAATGTGGACTTAAGTCCCTTGCAGTTTTTGCTATATTCGCTGGAACGGTTCTATGGGGAGGCTGGCAGGAGAAAAAAGCTGAGGCGGAAGAGAAATCTACCTCATGGACCAAGTTCTTCTATCTTGAAGAATGCAAATTCACCTCAACTGGAAGAAACAGGTATTTCATTCTGGAGCCAGGCTACCAATTGACCTTAGAGGGTGTGGAAGGAAAGGATACCGTTAGGCTTGTAGTTACAGTACTGGATGAAACGGAGAAAGTGGGAGATATTGAAACACGGATAGTAGAAGAAAAAGAGATTGTAAATGGTCGAACTGTTGAAATATCAAAAAACTTTTATGCGGTATGCACACAAACAAACAGCGTGTTTTATTTTGGCGAAGATGTGGATATTTATAAAGATGGAAAAGTTATCAGCCACGATGGTTCCTGGAGGGCTGACT
>JAOZNS010000153.1 GCA_029933635.1 Candidatus Zixiibacteriota bacterium
ATATGGCTTACATCAAAGGGACTCAATTTTGAATAATTGTCCCTAACTATGATAACTTCTTCGGGTAACCGAGTAGCATGAGCAATCCCTAATTCATACATAACATTAGGGTTGGGTTTTCCTGTTTTTTCATTTGAAATATCAAATAATAAAAACATTGCCCTATTTATTGCATCTATTATATCCGTTGGGATAGAATCACTCACAAATTTTTCTTTAATGCGGAAAGGCTTGAATCCACAAGACTTGATAGCTGGCTTAAAGATAAAATTCCATCTTTTTTCAAATCCTTTGAATGGCATAGCCACAAATACCTCTTGGGTTCTTGGAAATTCTCTAAATAAATCAGTATAGAATTTTGGATACATAATTATTTATATGCCTAACATAAGATTAGGTGTACTAATGAAAAAATCAGAAGTTGCTCTTCATGATTACCTAATCCATGTCGCTCGTTAGTTGTTAACTGTTTATCATTCATAAACTTAATCACGTTCTCCATTATTTTTCTTTTTGTATATGTTGCTCGTTTTGGCAACTTTATATAGAAAAACAATTGCACATAAAGCTTGACTCTGAGTTGATGTGGAGACTTTTTCATTTTTTGCCAGATGAGCTATAAATTCTCCTATTTCCTTTTCTCCCATTTCAAGAGGATGCTTTTTGTTATGAAAAAAGATAAACCTTTTTATCCAATTGATGTAAGATTCTTCAGTTCTCAAGCTGTAATGCTTGATCCGAATAACTTGTCTTACTTGGTCTAATAATTTAGGTTTATTCTCTGTCATATAATCATAATCCTTTTACTTCTCCAAAATCTTACCGATAACTTGTTTATATCCGAACTTCGGATATACTCCTATTTTGCCGGTATATCCGAAATATGTCGGATACATGAACTCAGAAGAGCCAGAAGTCTCTGCTCTCTGTGAGATGGTATCCCAAACGGATTTCTTTCATCCCACGGCATTCCTAACAAAGGCGGGACCCACCTGCCCAGACGGGACTCGTATAGGTGCAGGGTGAATGATGCGTATGCTCGTATGACTGCATACGCATCATTCATACGAATAACATCCACCCCAAAAGCGAATCATCAGCATTTAAGTTTGCGCAAGCTGAAGCCTGCGGCTATCTCTCTAAGATATTATGCGGCTCTTCTGAATATCATGCAGGTCACGGTTCGATCGTTTCCGCCCATGCTGATCAACATTCCATAGGGTCTGTCGGATTTTATTTCGACCTGACAGTCTTTTGCCTTGCCGGTTAACTGATGAAGCAAATCTACAGCCTGCCTGACTCCTGTTCCACCTGTATAGTGACCGAAGCCAATCAATCCACCGGTAGGATTTGTCGGCATCTCTCCGTCAATGGCGGTCTTTCCCTCTGCTACAAATCCAGCTGCTTCTCCATATCCAACCACACCTGTCGCCTCCATATGAAGCAATCCACCAATGGTGAAGCAGTCATGCACTTCTAAAACACCTATATCTTTCGGACCAAGACCACTCATCTGGTAAGCTTTCTCAACCGACCTCCGGGTGGTGGTAAGTTTGGTTGGATCTTCTGGGAATTTTGTAACATCCGCCTGGGATTGACCGAAGCCTATCACCTCCACCGCATCTTTTTTATCAATGCCTATCTTCTTCAAACCTTCTTCTGAGGCAAAAATTAAAGCAGAACAGCCATCAGAAACCTTGGAGCAATCATATACGTTTAAATGCTCGCAGAATACCTTAGGGTTAGGAGGGGTCATCCCAGCCGCGACTAAATCTTCTATTGTATTATGGTATTCCTGGGCTTTTGGATTTTTTCGGGCGTTGGTGATAGCCTGGGCATACCAATGAGCCATACCTTTCCTCATATAATCATAACCGAATTTCTCATAACAAGCACCAGCTCTGTCGGAGAACTGACCTGGGAAAAAGTAGGCGTGACCATTTTTGCGTTGAGATCTATAGTGTCCGGCTCCAGCCAGAATATCTGCGCCATAGATGGCTTTGACCGTATTCTGTACCTCCACCCCCATGGTCAAAACAACATCTGCCAGATCGGAGCAAATGGTTTTGATCGCAGTATACAACGCTAATCCACCTGATCCGCAGGCGCCTTCCACTCCGGTGCACGGTTTGTATTCCAAACTGGGATCAATCATAGGAATGAACCCGGGTCTGTTGCCCTGGCGATTGAATCGAGCCATCATGAAGTTACTGAGAATGCCTTCATCAATGTTATTGACATCGTTAATCTGGGCAATTACTCCTTTCCCTGCCTCGGATATGTATTCCTCCAAACCCGGACGAGGCTTCTTGGGATGGAATTCTTTTCGGCCCGAACCAAACGAGACCGTGTTATAGCCTGCGGTCGCATAGACAGGCTTTCTTAGCTTTTTCATCTGGTACCTCCTTGAATAAATTTACCTATCCTTTGTTTATCCCTCTGCTCAAACTTCATATCAGGTCCTTCCACCAAAGCTCACTCTAAGAACAAAGCAGTTAATCCAAAGCACCCCTTCCAATTGACCGTCATACATAATCATTTATGGGACCATAAAGATGATAGAATCCATTCAACAACACATCATTCACGTCCTGGGCAGAGCTTGCCACCTTGGTCTCCACCAGAAATTCACCAATCTGTTTTGATTTCTTAAGATAAGCTTTCGCCAGTTTCGCTCCCAGAGTATCGGAGGCATTTAGGTTCTTAAAATATTGGGAAAGCTTCTCTTCCCTTTTGGGATTGGTCAAAAGCTTGCGCCAGGGAATGGTTCCTTGAGGATAATCTCCTAATTTTCTGTCCAGCTCTCCGCTCCAGCCATTGGGATCGAACATCTTATATTCGCCTTCTTCGATATCGTAAACTCCGGCTGGACGATTTTTCTCATATTTCAAGAACCCATCCTTCTGGCTTCCATCCGCATACTGTCCACCCAAGACCTTCCTCTCAACCATCTGAGCCAAAAGATCATCCTTAAGATCCTCACCTTTAATGTAGCTGGCAACGGTCTCTGAGATACAATGATACACATCCACCCCCACATAGTCGATGAGCTGAAGTATCCCCATGGGTCGGAGCAAAAGATCCTGGCTCACCTTGTTCATAATATAGAGTGCACCCGGTAAGGTAAATTCACCTGCCATCTTCTTAGCTTCCTTTATGGCATATAAACCGTCCCGCAGGAAGTGTCCGTTGCCGATGAATCCGGCGATATCGTTGGCAAAAACAATCTTTTTGCGCAACCTTTTGCCCAGCTCCAGGGCCATCTCCTTAAGTTCCGGTCTGGTGGAATCAGGAGAAATTAGCTCCACCAGTCTCTGCACCGCCGGAGGATTGTAGAAGTGAAATCCAATGATCCTTCCGCCCAAATTTGCCTCTCCATTTAGAACACTTATGGGAATGGATGAGGTGTTGGTGAAGTAAAAAGTGTTCGAATCGGTAAGCTGATCGATCTTTTTCAGAAGATCCACCTTTAAGTTTTTATCCTCGACCACAGCCTCAAAAATCATATGGGAATTTTTAACCGCATTTAAGTCGGTTCCCAGCCTCACCACTGAGAGGGCATCATCCACAAAGGCGCCGATGATGTCGTAGTTTTCCACCAGATCCTCTCGATCCTTATAAAGCTCTCTCAACATCACCGTGGTCTTCTCTGCCGCCTTGACCAACTGGGCTTTTAGATATCTATGGAGCCCATCCAAAGCCGCCTCATTTATATCGATCAGATGCAGGCGATAGATGGAATTTTTATTTTCCGGCAGAAGCTTCTGCCTGGTCATCTCCTGGGCTAAAAGAAGGGCGATCCCGCTTCCCATTTTGCCTGCGGCACCCACCACAGATACGTTCTTCAGCCTTTCATCAAAGTTCATATCTCACCTCCGGAGTTCTTTCTTTTGTTTCATCCAGATACGATTTGAATTATTTTTAAACGCTTGTGAAAAATATAACAAATTCAGACCAAGAAGCAACCCCAAAAATCGATTTTTTTGAATAACCTGAAACTGTTGTCCATAGGTTATCTTAAGTCCCAGCACATGGGGCAGAAGCAAAAGTCGGATTCTGTACTAGCTTGTTATCGAAGAAAATTCCTCTCCCCTTGTGGAGAAAGAATCAGGGTGGAAGACAGATCACTTGATTCGTATTGCGTAAATACGTTATAAGTCCCCTGCTGAAAAACTCTTTAGCAACTTCTGAATATATTTGGTATGTAACCTCTCATGATCCACCAGTCTCCTCAACACCTTTCTGGCGGTCCAGAGATCACAAACCGGGCTTTTATATTTATCTGGTTGAAAGACGCCTTTCATCTTCTCCTTAGGAAAATTGTGCAAGGCCTCGACCACCAATTCTCTGGTATGATTTAAAAGTTCAAACACATCTCGGGGATGATCTTCGGGCAGTTCGATATTGAGGCGGGTGATATACCAGGGCTCCACATAGGCTATATGTTTCAAACAGTTTCTTATCGTGCGAGGTTCACCTGGAGGTTTGAACCTAAGTTGTTTTTCAGTCAAACCAGAAACCAGATCAAGCAAATCTTTGCGCGAGTAATCCAAAAGCCGAATGGTTCTTTTGATCTCTTCTTTTGTAACCGGACGAATCTCAGACCAGAACAAAGGTTCAGGCTTTCCTGCTTTAGCTGGATTGTAATTTACCTTTAGCATTTCAGCAACTTCAATATTCACTTTGCTGCCCAAATTGATGACACTTTCTTGATGCCTTTTGAGCCAATCGAACCACTCCAGAGTTGCGATTTTTACCTTCCTTAAGGCTCTTTCTTTTGTTCTTGCAAACACCCAGCAACCCGGGCAGTCTGGAACAAACGCACCTGACGCCCCAGCTCCTACCTCCAGACACACGAAGATATTCAAAATCTCTTTTTCCTTCTCTGGATAACGCATATCAATCGGGACCTTTTGTTTAGGCTGGATCAAAGACCAAACCGGTTAGATAACTTTGATTAAACTGAAGTCGGTCTTCCAGAAACCCACCAGCTATCCAAATGTTGATCCGATCCAGTCACCGATGTAGTGAGTTATTATTATGACTACCCCGGCGATAAGCAAATGTTCGCCGACTACCACCCAGGCTTTCTCCTTTTGTTCCTTAGCCATGAGCAGGCTGAAAATTGAAAGCATGGAAAGTCCCCATGCGACGCTAACTACAATGGCGGTGGAAAGAGTAAATAGCAGGATGGGAACAACAAATGTCATGGCAAAGACAAACTTGGCTACAAAGGTGCAGATGGTCGACTCCCATATCTCCTTGGTGCTGTGTTTGTTCTCGGATTCTTCAGAAACATGAATACCCAAAGCATCTGAGAAGGCGTCCGCGATGGCTATGGTCAATATGCCACCGATAACGACCAGCTTTGAGTGAGTCCCAGAATGTAAACCTACCATTAGTCCCAAAGTAGTAATTATTCCCGAGGTTAAGCCAAAGCTAAGACCTGTTTTCAGTGAATGCCTCATTGGAATGGTTCAATAGTTTCAACTTAGATAGCTTTCAGCGACGATTTCTTGCTTTACTATCCCTCATTATGTCGAACAAGCTCGACCACCACAACTTTGCCAAGCTCCTCATCCATTGGTAACCGTAGTGACAAAGCTTGCTCTGCTCTTCTTTCAAAGTCCAAATCGGGAGACTGTGGAACCTAAATTATTCAAAGCATTCCCCGCACTGTGAACAAAAATACAAGGGATCAAGCTTCGGGTTCTTTCCCAGAGCACTCCGAAGATAAGACCGCCGGTGATTGTCTGCACAAAAAACGCTCTGCAAAAAGCCTCTGCTACTGTTGTGCCGGGATACCACCGCATAATATTGGAAATATGTAATAAACCAAACAAAAGTGAAACAATCAGGACACCACCAATCTTTGATTTCAGTATTGTTGAAAACCTGGTTTGTATAAATGCCCTGAAGAGAAATTCCTCTGGAAATCCAGCCATAAAAAGAGAGTAGATAAAGGATACGGGAAAACCAACTGTTATCTGAGACAAACTCAGCCTGCCACCAAGAATTAAACTGCCTGTATCACTATAAAATGCACTGGGAATCGCCATTGCCAGAAAGATTATAACACCGGTTGTAAGATTTTTCCTCCAACTTTTTATGGTTAATCCCATAGATGCAAGAGAATTCTTTCGTAATTTCAAGAAGACAAATGGTAAAACAACTAAAAGCAAATTTTTCTTGAATATAAACCCTACACTCCACCTATCACCAAATTCTAACTTCGGGAAAGACGCAAAATCCCACACTTGGGAGATCAAATGAGTTAATTCATCAACAATAGAAAGATATAAATATCGTGAAGGTGCAAAATCCCAGACTACAAGGATTAAAAGAGCAAATGCAAGTTCCCACCCTGGCTTCTTAATCTCAAAATCTGGTGCTTGAACTTTCTTGGTAATTTCAATTATAAGCCAGGTTAGAAATAACATCCCCAGGCTCATTCCAATGAAAGCCAAAGCATTGGATGGATCTTTTAATAATACTATTGCAATCG
>JAOZNS010000154.1 GCA_029933635.1 Candidatus Zixiibacteriota bacterium
TAACAACCATGGGGCCGGGCATTTAACCCTGCCAATGGAGTTGGGCAACAGCTCCAATTCAAACATTACCCAAGAGGACAAAAAGATTGTAAAAAAATCCTTTTTCTAAATGAGAGGGATAAAATCTTAATATCGGGGGTGGCTATTGAGTGCAACCATGCATTCAACAGGCGGGACATATTGATGATGAAATGAGCCTCACTTGGGATTAGATTGCTCTCTATAGTAATAACGTCCCTCTGGGATTATAATATAAAATGGCCATTTTTTGATACCGTGAGATTTCTTCTTTTTTCTTTTTTCTTTTATCTTTTTTTTCTTTCCTTCAGTTTTTTTAGCTTTTCTTTTGCTAATTTTGCTTCCTGCGTATTGGGGTAGTTGGTGATTAATTCCTCAAAATACTTATTTGCTTGATTTATGCTTTTGAGTTCCAGAAGTGACAAGCCCAATTTATACAGAGCACTGGGAACTTTGGTCCCGGTGGAGTAATCTTCCAAAACCTTATGGAATTCGATGGCTGCGCGGGTATAGTTTTTCTTTGCATAATAGCATTCACCTAGCCAATACTGCGCATTGGCCGCTTGGTCGGTTTCAGGGAAGTATTTAAGATAATTGGAAAAACCGGTTATAGCTAAATCATAGTTCCCCTTAGTCAGATCCAGATAGGCGACATCATAAAGCTGTTTGGGATCAATATTCATCATAACCGCGGAAGTGTCGGAGGATTTTGTGGTATCCTTTTTGGTCGAAATCTGCCGCTTCACCTGTTCCATCTTGCGGGAAAGCTCCGGGAATCTGTGGCTTAAATCTTCCAGCTTACTTTCCACAATCCCCATTCTATCCTCCATCCCTCCCAAGGTGGTGGCTAAATCAGCTCTCAGTCGATTGCTCAAATCTATCTGCTCTCTGATGAGGCTATCCAGTCGAGCGGTTCGCTTTTCGAGTCTTTTGTTGCTTTGTTCCAAGAAATCTGCTTGGTTCTTTAGCCTAACAATTTCACGCCGTGTGGCGCAGCTGAAGAAAAGGATGAGAAGCAAGAAGAAAAGGAAAATCGGTGATCTGAATACACTAATTCCCGACACCTCATTCTACCTCTTATCAATTTGGTCCGAAAAGATATTTAAGGGCAGATCCTTTGTTTGATCTGCCCCCTGTTTTTCCTGCTTCCGAATCAGTACCGTTACTTGGGAGAGACGAGCACGAACTCAACCCTTCGATTTTTAGCCCATGCTTTTTCATCGTGCCCAGGGTCTAAGGGCCTCTCCTCCCCGTAGCTAACGATGGAAAGTCGGTTGGGATCCACTCCCATATCTATGAGGAATTGCATGGCCGCTCTGGCTCTTTTTTCACCCAAAGCCAAGTTATACTCCACAGTTCCACGTTCATCGCAATGTCCCTCAATCCGAATGATGGCTTTTGGATTTTGTAGCAATTGCTCCGCATTTCTTTTAAGAATTTCTCTATCCCCGGGACGGATATCATATTTGTCAAAGTCAAAAAAGATCGGTGAAAGATATAGCTCCTTCACTTCAGGCTCCGGTGGTGGAGGTGGTGGCGGAGGTGGTGGCGGTTCGGGTTTTACCACCGGTGGTTGCTCTACCACTGGTTGACACACCTCCATCTGGCAACAACCAGCTATCAGCATCCCTACTGAAAGCACTATGATAAGAACGAAGATCTTCTTCTGCATCTCCCCTCTCCTTTCGAAAAAAGATTTAGATCCTCTCAGCCAGAATCAACATCTCATATTTATACATATCGGGTCTGACATCAAAACCTTCATAAGGTTGGTCGCACCAATGAAAAGATAAGTAGAGTTATGATCGTTTGCAAGGATTAAAAAATAATTGTTCCTTATTGTGATACAATCACAAAATCGTCTCTTCGGTCTTTTTGCCAGCACTCCTCGTTATAGCAGTGACTGGCTTTTTCTTTGCCGTAGGTAATGATGCTTATTCTATCTGGATCAATGCCCAAATTGACCAGATAGTCTTTGGCGGCGCGAGCCCTTTTTTCTCCTAAAGCTAAGTTATATTCTACCGTGCCTCGCTCGTCACAGTTTCCCTCGATTCTGATCTTGACCGTGGGAAACTCCCTTAGCATCTGAGCGTTACGATTCAAGATCTCTCGATCCCCCTGTCGGAGATCATATTTATCGAAGTCAAAGTAAATGGGCTGAAGATCCTCCTGTTTGAGGACCTTTACCTCTTCCTCTGGGGGTGGAGGGGGTGGCGACGGGGGTTTCTCCTCCTCCACCTTTGGAGGCGGTTGTTCCTCCACCACAGGTGGCTTCTTGGCACAAAAACTGAACAGCAATAACACCAGAAGCCCAACAAGCAAAACGCTTGTCTTGCGCATGTGTCACCTCCTTAACAGGGATTCGGGTCTTCCATCGTGGTGTAATTTCATTTTTGTTGATTGCATTCTCCTATCTGCCATTTTTATCCCTTTATTGTATGAAGTTTGTCAACAAAAAGCAAGAAGAAACTTTCCCTGTTTTTAAAAATTTTTTTGAGGTCAAAATCTTGGGGACCAGGAGGGGTTGTAATTTTCCCCCTCATCTGTTATCCTTCTTTGACCCGATCCATCCCAGTGCATGGTATAAAGCTCATATTTCCCGGTTCGATTGGAGCTGAATACCAGATGCAGACCATCCGGCGACCAGCGCGGGTTTTCGTTAGATCCCTCATAAGTCAGCCGGGTAAGATTTTCTCCGGTTATATCCATGGTATAGATGTCTAACTTTCCCCCTCCTCGTAAAACTAATGCTATTCGATCTCCCCGGGGAGACCAGCAGGGGGAATCGGTTATGTCTCCAGTGTAGGTAAGCCTCCTTAGATTTGTTCCCTCCGTATCCATGATGTAGATCTGAGGATAGCCAGACCTGTCGGAGGTGAATGCGATCTCCTTCCCGCTGGGAGACCAAGCAGGTGAGGAATCGATAGCACGACTGTAAGTCAATCGGCGCACTATCTCTCCTTGAGGGGTTAGCAAATAGATCTCCGGATTTCCGTCTTTGGTCAAGGTGGCCGCCACATATCTTCCCCCCGGAGACCAAGCGGGAGCAGAATTCAATCCAGGGTAAGAAGCTAAAAGCTGGCTTTGGTTGGTCTTCAGATCTATTATCCACAGATCCGGGTTGCGTCTTTTATAGGAGGTATAAACCAGCTTACTTCCATCCGAGGACCACACCGGGGAGATGTTGATGGAACGATCATTGGTCACCGGATGAGGATTGTAGCCATCATAATCGCAGATGTAAATCTCCTTGTTATTTTTCTCACTGTGGACATAAGCAATTTTGGTGGAGAAGATCCCCTTTTGTCCAGTGAAGGTCAAAACCACCTCATCTGAGATCCTGTGAGCTAAAGCCCGATAGCTCGCAGGTTTGGTTTCAAATCTGAAAGTTTCTATCACTTTTTTCCTTACCACATCCGCTATATGTATCTCGGTTTTGATCTTCTGCTCCTCCTTTTGTATAGATCCATCCAGAAGATATTGCACCCCCAGTTGATACCAGCCATCTGTATTATAAAGATCGTTCCCTAAAATCGCCAAGACGAATGAATCGATTTCTGCCACCCGAAAATACAAGGAATAATTCAAATCATCCCGCACCACCTGGGTGATCTGACGGGCGTAATCTGAGTCCGCTGGGGTGAAATCGATAACCGCTATGTCTAAGGCTTCAATGTATTTTACCCCTCCCTTGGTGATCTTAGCCTCGATTTCGGTCTGAGCTGATATATGCCCCGATTGAGTGGATGGGATGACAATACATATGACAAAAAGCAGAAATTTCTCAAAAAACTTAATGTTTTTTAAAATGATCTTTGGAATCATGGGGTGCTACCATTTTATGGTCTCGATGAGAGAGAGTGGTAAGTTTCGTCTATTGAATATACTCAAACTCCAGATGAATTCCCAAATATTCTCCTGTATATTCGGTCGGCAGGGGTGGAAAAGGAGCGCTGGTCAGAATTGCCCTCATGGCGGATTGGTCAAACAGATCTATGCCGGAGGATTTCTCCACTTGAGTATCGATGATCTGACCATCCCTCAATATCTTAAAATAAATCCTCACTCGTAAAATGGTGGAAGCCTCCAGGGGAGTCTCCCACATATCCCGAATCTTTCCGAATACCAAGGACAGATAATAAGGGGATCCGAAGCCTGCGCCCTCCAAGGTAGCGGCTGTTATCCCATCACCCAAACCGTACCGAATGCCCAGCTGGTCTTTATCGGTGATTTTTCCCGGTTGTTGTTTTTTCTTCGAAGTGAGCTTAGTTTCCCTTTTGGAGGGCTTCTTTCTTTTTTTTCTCCTTTTTGAGCTGGTCTTTTTAAATTCCTTTACCGAGACTCCCTTCCTCTCAGCTTTGGAGATACCTGCTTCAGCCTCCGTCGCCTCCCCTTCCACCCCTTTGGGTGATCCTCCTCTGGGAGGAAGGCTCACCAGACCCACCCGATAAACTGTGGGATAACCTTCCAGCCTGGGTAGCTCTGTAGGAAACAAAAAAAGTCCGGAGATGACCGCAAGATGGATGATGGTCGACAGGACAAGACTTCTTTTCATAATTGGCTTATGCGAATTGTGGTTTTTATCTTTCAGGTTCGGTGACCAGTCCCACGTCTTGAATGCCCAAGCTTTTTATCTTCCCCACCACCTTCATGACCAATCCGTAAGGGATCTCCTTATCCGCTCTCAGATAAACAGATCGGGCCCCTTTCTTCCGAGTGACATCAGACAGGATTCCTTCAAACCGTTCCAGATTGCTAACCCTTTGATCAATATATATCTTTTGTTCCTTGGTGATGGTCACCACCACCCCTTCTCCCAGATCCTCCGGCGTGGCTTTGGTGCGAGGAAGGTTTATATCAATTCCGCTCTGCATCATAGGTGCGGCTATCATGAAGATGATCAAAAGCACCAGCACCACATCCACCAGGTTGGTCACGTTTATATCGTGGAGTGCCTCGTATACCCTCTTTCTTGCCATCTTAAAATTCCGCAATCAAAGCTTCGTCATCTAAATAATGCCCTTGATTTTGGTAATACTTTTTATAATACAATCCCGGGGAATTTTTTATTCCTCCGTCCCATAAAAAATCCTTTAAGCTAATTTTACTCTTTAGATTCAGCCACCATTAAAAAGATGAACCAAAGCGCACAAACCTGCTGGTGCAAAATTAGTTTTGAGCTTTTTTAAAATTGCTGAACCAAGGCTTTGCCCTACAGATTATTTTTTCAAAATAGATCAATGCCTAAGGGCTTCCTTCTTCGCCGCGGAGAGAAACTCCAGAGAGAAATTGTCCACCTGGGTGGAGATCACCTTTAATTTACTGTTGAAAAAGTTATAAGCCATCACCGCGGGTATGGCAACAGCCAATCCGACAATGGTGGCAATCAGCGCCTCGGCTATTCCTGGCGCCACCACCGCCAAGCTGGCGGAACCCCTCACCCCGATGGAACTGAAAGAGTGGGTGATTCCCCAGACGGTTCCTAAGAGTCCAAAAAAGGGGCTGACGTTTGCTGTGGTTGCCAGAAAGACCAAGCTTTTCTCCAGGCGATTGACCTCCTCTGAGCCAACTCTCTCCAAGGTCATCCTGATCACATCCAGTCTGTCTTTTTGCAGGTCCGAGTCCAGAATCTCTTCCCCAAAAACCTCCTGTCCTTTACTTGGGTTTTTTTCTCTTCGAAGAAGCTCCTCCATTTCTTTGAAGCCAGCCTCCAGCATTCGAGACAAGGGGGTGCGCCGGAAGCTAACACAGGAAAGATAAATCTCCTTCAAAGATCTCCTCTTTCTGAAAAGAGAGAGAAACTTTTCGGTCTCTTTATTAGTCCTTCTGAAAACCGCCATCTTGTAGAAGGTAATTGCCCAGGAAACCACAGATAAAAAGAGCAGTATCAGCAATATGATCTGGGCAAAAAGCCCCATCTCGACTACCAGCTCATACAAGGTGCCCTTAAAGGGACCCGCGGGAATGAAGCTCAGAAAAACAATTAGATTAAACAATTTAATTCACCTTTCTTATTTTTCCCCAGCTCCTTTCCTCGAACAAGAAACCTTCTTTTCGAAACTGGTGCAAAATACGAAACCTCTCCCTTTGAGTCAAGAAAAAAGCACATAATTCTTTTAATCCCAACAAAAACCGATACCCTATATTCTACGAACCTTCTTTTTTTATATTGACCTCCTTGTTTGAACCAAGTCCCATCCTCTCAATAAAATAAGCCGGGGGGTGGTCTTAATTGAAGGAACCGTTGAAAAAGTTCCTTTCCCTTCAGCGGACAAAAGTAAAAAGGAGTTGTAAGAAGACCATCTTATGAATTAAGATAAGGGATAGTATAGTAGAAGTCCTCCTGGGAAAGAGGACTTTTTACTAATAAGAGAAAAAACAGACTCGAAGAGATATTTGCGATTCCAAGAAAACTTTAAGCTTATAGCGTGGATGATTCTGGTGAGAGTTGCTTTTCCTTTACCACCAGGTGGGA
>JAOZNS010000155.1 GCA_029933635.1 Candidatus Zixiibacteriota bacterium
AGGATTGATCAAAAAAAGATTGTGGGGCTGACCATCAATCCCGACCTTTTGGTGACCTTGCGTCAAACCCGGTTGGCCCGACTGGCTCACAAGGATATAAATTATGGTGATGCAAAGCACGTGATAGAGGAGCTGAAGTATAGTCACAAAATTTTCAGAGAAAACCCTGAATGGTCGGTCATAGATATCACCGGCAAGGCTATTGAGGAGATGGCTGATGAGGTTTGCAGTTTGCTGATGACCAGGTCAAAATGAGATCTTATAAAAGCCTCTACTTCAGAGGTGCTCATGCTTTAGTTAGAGAGACTCAGAGAGGGAGGAGGTTTCACTCTCAGGAGAATTTTGGTTGATGATCCTTCGATGAGTGGATCACGGAGTCGATCTTAGACGGGAGCCAGAATGAAAGTAATCGTGTTAGGGGCAGGACTGGTGGGGGCAACCATTGCCAAGGATTTAACCTCAGACTTTGAGGTTGCCGCCTCCGATATTGATCAGAAAAATCTGAGCAAGTTGAAAGCCAAGTCCAAGGTTAAGGTGATAAAGGCGGACCTTTCCGCTTCCTCAACCGTCTCAAAGGTGGTTAAAGATCATGATTTGGTGATTGGTGCGCTACCCGGACATATGGGATTTAACACCTTGAAGACGGTGATTCGATCGGGGAAAAACATAGTGGACATCTCCTTTTTTCCCGAGGATGCGTTCAGGCTGGATGAGCTGGCCAGGAGGAAGAAAGTTACTGCGGTGGTGGATTGCGGGATAGCTCCAGGGTGCAGCAACCTAATTTTGGGGTATATGAAGACCATTTTGGACCAGGTGGAAAACTTCCAATGCTACGTGGGAGGATTGCCTAAGGTCCGCACCTGGCCTTACGAATATAAAGCACCCTTTTCTCCATCGGATGTGATAGAGGAATATACCCGTCCTGCTCGTTTGGTTGAAAATGGGAAGGTGATCACCAAGCCTGCGCTCTCAGAGGTGGAGCTTTTGGATTTTCCTGAGGTGGGAACTCTGGAAGCTTTCTTAACCGATGGGCTGAGGACCCTTATTAAAACCATGAAAGTCCCATCTATGAAGGAGAAAACTTTAAGGTTTCCGGGACATGCGGAGAAGATGAGGATTCTGCGCCAGACCGGCTTTTTCAAAAAGGAGCCGATCTTTTTTGACAAACTCTCCGTTCGACCACTGGATCTCACCTCCCGACTTCTGTTCCGCCTTTGGAGGCTGAACGAGGGAGAGGAAGATTTTACGATAATGCGGGTGGTGATGGAGGGGAAAAGGAAAGGTAAACGAAAGCGTTTCGTCTTCGATCTTCTGGATTGCTACGACAAGAAGACAAAAACCACCTCCATGGCTCGAACCACCGGATACACCTGTTCAACCGTTGCACGGCTTCTGGCTCATAGAAAGTTTGTTCGCCCAGGAATCTGCCCGCCGGAGTTTATCGGCCAGGACCATAGATGTTATCGCTTGATAATTGAAGGTTTGAAGAAGAAAGGAATTAGCTTTAAAAGGACGGTGAGGGAGCTGAAATAAAGTTTCTGGTATTCGGTTCTTCTCCATCTTAGTTGCTGGGATCTTTGATAAGGGATCTAAAAACACCTCTTTCCCTTCCATTTTATGGAGAGGGGGGATTAGGGGAGAGGCAAGAAGTCAGATTTCTCCTGCAACAAATATTCCATGGATATTCATGAAATCACCCATCAGCAAATCCTTTAGAGAAACCCCTGATATTTAAAAAGAAAAAAACAGGAGGATGGACAGATGAAGGTAAGAGACATTCTCAAAGACAAGGGTACCGAGGTGGCAACGATCCAAGAGGAGAAGACCCTATACGATGCGGTGAAGATCTTGGTGGAGAAAAACATCGGCTCATTGTTGGTCCTGGATCAAAAGGGTGCTGTGGCAGGCATAATCACCGAGAGGGACATATTGAGGGAGTGCGACCGACGTTTCCAATCGCTCAACCAGACCAAGGTGAAGGAAGTGATGACCAAGAACTTAATCGTAGCCTCTCCGGATGATGATTTAGACTATGTGGAAAATATAATGACCAAAAACCGGATAAGACACCTTCCCATAATCGCCAATCAAAAACTGGAGGGGATAATTTCAATTGGTGATCTGGTAAACGTGTTACGCAGGGAATGCCATGTGGAGAATCGCTATCTCAAAGATTATATCTCCGGCAAGTATCCGGGATAGGGGGCAATCTTAGCCTTAAGCTGTAATGTTTTCCAAAACGGTTACTCTGGTCTTATCTTCGATTCTTTTGATTTTTGTCGTAGCTTTTTCCGCCCACGCACAATCCATCTCCACCGAGGTTTATGAAACCGAGGAAGATCTTCAGGAAGGTTTGCAATCAGGTTATCTGACCTTAGATCAATATCTTGAGCTTCTGGATATGATTCTAAGCAAGCTTTATCCTAAATCCGAAGAGTCGGTTAAACTCTTTTTTATTCCGGATATCAGCAGTGTGGATATTTTGCGACTGCAAACCAAAAATCAGGGTGTAGGGCTCAGCCAGAAGACCCGCTCCTTTTTAGAGAGAAAGAAAAGAACTGGCCCTGGTCTTCTTTCTGGAAGAGTGGTCTGGAGGCTATATGAGAGATTTCCCAAGGAGGAAAGGACGGAAAGCTATTTTCTATTTGAGATTAAAAGCAAAGATCGCATGATCTGGCATATGGAGGTGGATCAAAAGGTTGCCTCATCCGAAGCGAGTTTAAGCCAAGGGGATCTTCGGGTGAGAAAAAGGTTTTTGAAGTTTCTGATTCCTCAATACAAAGGGAAGATGGTCTTGGGCAATTTTGACAAAAGGATCGGATTGGGGCTGAATGTAGGATATCATTCCCTCTTTGGTTATGGAAGCGAATCAGATTTTGAAACAGAAGATACCTTCCTTTATCCAGCCTTGGGAAGATTCAATGGAATCTATGGAGAGTTTGAACATGGGTCATTTTCTTTTTTGGCTTTTTATTCCAAGAACAAACGGGAGAAATTGGAGAACCAAATTAAAGCCTTCGATTTTAGTTTTGTGAACAAGGATGTGAAGGCGGGAGTATGTATCTCTGAGGGTGAACTGAAAAATATCCAGAAGGGGAGCACATTCGGAGATGATTGTGGAAGCGTTCATTTTGATTTTAGAGTTAAACCTATAAGGTTGTCGGGTGAATATGCTCTCCTTCCCGGCAGGAAGGGTGGCTTGGCCTTTGATCTTTATTCTTACCGGAAGCCTTATAGCTTCAATTTCGCCTGGTGGAGATATCAGGATGGTTTCATCCATCCACATGGGGGAGGAATCTCCAACCCAGATTACGAGAGCATTTATCTGGAAAAAATAGATCATCGATACAGAGCCAGAGAAGCAGGAGAGAGGGGGATCTTCTTTAAATCGGAGTACAGGTTTTTTGGAAAGTTCGATTTGAATTTCTCTTATAATAAATGGAGGGAAAGATCATACCTTTCGGACAAGATGAAGCTCCGAATCGGTTCAGGTTACAGGCTCTCCTCTGCCCTATCTTTTCTGTTTCATCAACTTTGGACGGACTACGAGGTCGAAGACGAACGAATTGACCGAACGACATCCTCGTTTGAGCTATCTTTCATTCCTCATCAGAAGCTTCAGCTTAATTTCATCCTAAATTATCGAAATGCACATGAGAAAGACTACGGTGATCTTCGATTGAAAATCCGAACTCAGACACTTTCTCCATTTGATTGGGCCCTTTGGCTGAAATACAATGACCCCAACTTTTCCCGATCAGCAGATGGATGTTTCAGCTTCTACCTGCAGGAAAAGGTTAGTTTTTTTAAAAACTATCTTTTTTCGGCAGAGTATGGAAACAAATTCTATCAGGATGAAAGCAAAGTGGATACCGAGGTGATAAGGATAAGAATGGAGGCTTTGTGGTAAACCATGTAGATGATCGGCTTTCGACTTTTATGTGGCTAAAGCTAAAATTATCCTGAGAACTTAAATGTGGCATTCGTATGAAGCGTTGCCCACTTATAATGATATTCTCTCCTTTTTAAGTGCTCACCAATTTAAACGCCCAATAACCTTTGTGCCCAGAAAGAAATGTTGACAAATGGCTTTGATTATGTAATATTGAAAATTGGATACAGAAAAAATCTTATTTTAGGAGGTTGCTGTGAAGGATTTCAAAATTGATCAGATCAGAAACGTGGGGGTGGTTGGTCATGGGGGCGTAGGTAAGACTTCCCTGGTGGAGGCTATGCTTTATGATGCCAAGGTTACCACACGATTGGGATCGGTGGACCAGGGAACCAGTTTGTCAGATTACACCGATGATGAGATAGAAAGAAAAATATCCATCGGCGCCTCTTTGCTCCATCTGGAATGGAAAAGTCACAAGATAAATATTGTGGATCTGCCCGGCTATCAGGACTTCATCGGAGAGGTGGTGGGAGGTTTGAGGGTCACGGAGAGCGCTTTGATCTTGGTCTCGGCCCAGTCGGGCGTGGAGGTGGGAACGGAGCAGGTGTGGAATATTGCTGAAAATTACAGGTTGGCTCGCATGTTCTTTGTCAATCGAATGGAAAAGGAGCATGCTAACTTTGAGGATGTGGTAAAACAACTGAGGGAAAGCTTTGGTCAAAAGATAGCGCCGATGCAGATTCCCATCGGGGAAGGACCCAATTTTAAAGGAATCGTCGATCTGATCAGAATGAAGGCTTTGTATTTCGATAAGGAGGGGAAATCAAGGGAGGAAAAAGTTCCCACCGAGCTGGAATCAAAAGCCCAACAATATCAGGAGAAGCTCATCGAGGCTGTGGCGGAGACCGACGATGCGCTTTTAGAGAAGTTTTTTGATAAAGGAGAGCTTTCACCCGATGAGATGAAAGCCGGTTTACGCAAAGGAATCGTAGAAAGGTCGATTTATCCCGTGGTATGCGGGTCTGCCTTAGGTAACATAGGAATCTCCGTTCTTCTGGACCTTATCGTAGGATATCTTCCATCGCCGGCTGATTTCGGTCAAGTTGAGGGAAAGGTGCCTCGAACGGAAAAGGAGAAGGTTGTGAAGATAAGTCCGGATGGTCCCTTATGTGCCTTTGCCTTTAAGACCGTATCCGAACCGCATGTGGGAGAGTTAACATTTTTGAAGGTATATTCGGGCAAGCTTCAATCCGGGATCGACGTTTACAATTCCACCCAAGATGCCTCCGAGAGGATCGGGCAGATTTACGCCTTAAATGGAAGAGAAAGAAGGGAGGTGGGGATAGTAAATGCAGGCGATATTGCTGCAGTGGTCAAATTGAAGAGCACCAAAACGGGCGATACCTTCTGTGAAAAAAAGGAGCCGGTGATACTGCCTCCCATCGATTTCCCCACGCCGGTGATCAACATGGGGATCAGACCCAAGAACAGAGGGGATGAGGAGAAGATCGCCAATGGCTTTGCCAAATTACATGAACAGGATCCCACCTTTATCATGGAAGTGGATACCGATATCAAGCAAACCATCATCTATGGGCAGGGCGAGTTACATCTGGAGGTGATGGTGGATCGATTGAAAAGAAGATTTGGGGTGGAAGCTGAATTGGAGAAGCCCAGAATACCCTACAGGGAGACCATCACCGCCAAGGCGGAAGCACAGGGAAAGTATAAAAGACAATCTGGAGGAAGGGGACAATATGGCGACGTCTGGCTGAGGCTGGAGCCTTTGCCCCGGGGAAGCGGATTTGAGTTTGTGGATGAGATCGTGGGAGGGGTGGTCCCTTCCAAATATATCCCTTCAGTGGAAAAGGGGGTGGTGGAAGCTATGCGGGAAGGGATCTTGGCTGGATATAAGGTGGTGGACGCAAAGGTAACCCTGTATGATGGCTCCTTCCATGAGGTGGACTCCTCAGACTTAGCCTTCAAGATCGCTGGCTCGATGGGGTTCAAAAATGCAGCCGCCAAAGCAAAGCCGGTGATGCTGGAGCCGATCTATAACCTGGAGGTGATCGTGCCAGAGGAGTTCATGGGAGATGTGATGGGCGATCTCTCCAGTCGGCGAGGTAAAATCTTGGGGATGGACCGGGAAGGAAACTTCCAGAAAATCAGAGCACAGGTTCCTCTGGCGGAGCTATATAAATATTCCACCTCCTTGCGATCATTAACCCAAGGAAGAGGGCTTCATACCCGAAAATTTTCTCATTATGAGGAGGTGCCCCGGGATATAGCTGATAAACTGATCAAGGAGGCTCAAAAGGCAAAGGAGTCAGAAAAATAAAGGGATGATCCTTTCCTGTGGTTTTCTCTGCAACCCGGGTAGACGGTCAAAGGCAAGGAGGTAACCAACAAAATCTCTGGTTCCTGCACCGGAGGCTGAATTACTTTGAATTTTCTAACGAATTCTCCCTTTCTGCGTAGATTTGGTGCAAGGTGAATACTTCTGCCGATGTAGCTCAATGGTAGAGCAACTGATTTGTAATCAGTAGGTTGGAGGTTCGATTCCTCTCATCGGC
>JAOZNS010000156.1 GCA_029933635.1 Candidatus Zixiibacteriota bacterium
CACTACTTACAGAGATGAAAGGAATTTATGGATGTTCTAAGTATTTCTGAGCCACCCTTAAAACGTCTTCCTTGGTGACCGCCTTTATGTTCTTCCGAAAATTCTTGATATAATCTTCGCCCAGATCATAAAGCTCCACGTTCAGAATCTGTGTGGCGATCTGTTCCGGGGTTTCAAACTGAAGGGGGAAATATCCGTTGTAAAATGACTTGGTCTCCTCCAATTCTTTATCTGTTACCTTCTCCGTGCGAATTCTTCTTATCTGTTCAAGAATTGCCTCAATAGCCGGAGCGGTGGAATCGTTGCGGGTGAAGGTGCTAACCTGAAATGCCCCTCTCAATCGGTATGAATCGAAGCGGGAATGGATTCCATAGGTAAGCCCTCTTTTGGCTCTCACCTCGTCCATCAGCCGGGAGGCAAATCCTCCCCCTCCCAAGATGTAATTCATCACCCTTATTGCAAAGTAATCCGGATTTTTCCTCTCGATGCCCAGATGTCCCACCCTTATGTAGGTTTGTGTCAGGTCCGGTTTATCCACCAGAAGTATCTGATGACCTTTTATTTCTGGAGGTTCAACCAGGCTGGGCGAAGGCACCTCTGCCGATTTCCATTGCATGAACTTGGCTTTAACCTTCTTTATCGTCTCCTCAGTTTTTACATCCCCCACCACTGCTAAGATGGCGTTATTGGGGACATAATACTTTTGATGGAAGTTGAGGATATCATCCCTGGTTATAGTCCTTATGGTCTCCTCGGTTCCTTCGCTGGGACGACCATAGGGGTGATCCCCAAAGACGAACTTCCTGAATTTTTCGTCAGCCACGCTACCTGGATCATCCCTCTTCTGCTTTATACCTGCAAGAGTCTGCTTTCTTAACCTTTCGATCTCCTCCTGTTGGAAGGTGGGATTAAGGATAATATCGGAAAGCAGATCTAACCCCACATCGAAGTGTTTGCTCAGCACCCGGCAGGTGGCGAAGGTGGCATCCAAACCAGCTCCAGCCCCTAAACTTCCTCCCACAAAATCTATCGTTTCGGCAATTTGAGTGGCACTTTTTGTTTTGGTTCCCTTGCGCAAAAGTCCTGCGGTGAGGTTGGCTAATCCCGCCTTATCAGGGGGATCACAGGCAGAGCCAGACTTCAAAACCAGACGAAAAGCCACCACCGGAAGCTCGTGGTGTTCGATCACTATCACCTTCAATCCATTATCCAGGGTGGTCCTGTGTATGGGAGGAAGTTTTATCTCTTGCGCATAAGCAGTGAAGAGACTGCCAGAGATCAAAAAGATAAGGAAAGAAAATATAAGAAACTGAACCAAAATGAGTTCAAATTTTTCCATCTTCATTTTTAAGCTCCCTTTCAAACTTTGAGGTGTTTCCTTTTATGCCGGTCAAGAGATCCCATTTACTGAGAGGATGTTTGTCCTCCCGGCATCTCTGGAACCAGCACCGCTACGTTTCTGTTTTTCTTATCAAAATATGTTTTGGCTACCCGCATTATATCTTCTGCGGTAACTGCCTGATATTTGCTCGCTTCCTCAAACAGCTGAGAGTAGTCTCCCAGGATGGTTTGATAATATCCGATCTGGCTCCCCTTGTCGCTAACCGATTGAAGTCCAAATATGAACTCAGCCTCCAGCTGATTTTTCGCCTTCTGAAGCTCGATCGAATCGACCGGTTCTTCTTTGAGCTTCTCCACCTGGGCAAACAAGGTATCCTGTCCCTCCTCCGCCGTATGTCCCGGTTGCATTATGGCAAAGATGAAGAAAAGTCCCGGATCCTCCAGGGTGAAGCAATCCCCATACACCACCAAGGCGGACTGATCCTGATACACCATCTTCTGATAGAGGCGCGAGCTTTCCCCCTTGAAAAGTATCCGGGCTGCCACGGTGAGGGGATAGATGTCCGGATGACCGAACTCGGGGATGTGATACCCCACGATAAAGGCTGGTAGTTGACTTATCTTATGCACGTAGGCGATCCTCTCCCCTCTTTGTTCCGGCTCAACCGTTCTCACCTCTTTCGGGGGTGGTTGATTGGGAAGGTCGCCATAATACTTATTCAAAAGCTTCATCACCTCTTTAGGTTTAACGTCCCCCACCACCACCGCGGTGGCATTGCTGGGAACGTAATAGCTTTTATAATGTTCCTTAAGATCATCTAAGGTTATGTTATCTAAATCAGACATGAAGCCGATCACATGCCAGTGGTAGGGATGAGCTACGAAGGCGGTATTGAGCAACTGCTCGAACAAGGCTCCATAGGGGGAATTATCCACTCCCATTCTCCTCTCCTCCTTTACCACCTCCCTTTCCGATGAAAAATTTTCCTGGGTGGGAGTTAAATTCTTCAACCTTTCCGCCTCCAGACTGATCGCCAGATTAAGCTTATCTGCGGAAAGCTTCTCCCAGTACATGGTATAGTCCATGGAGGTGCCCGCATTGTCTATACCACCGTTGGCCTGGATGATGCGAGAATGTTCCTCCGGACCCACGTTCTTTGATCCTTTGAACATCATGTGTTCACACAGATGAGAGATGCCGGTGATGCCGGGCTTTTCATTTTTTGATCCCACATGGAACCATACCTGGTAGCTTACCACCGGTGCGGAATGATCCTCCGAGATCAGAACGGTCAGACCGTTATCCAAGACGTGCTTTTCCACTGGAAACTCGATCTGACCTGAGCTGACCTGACACAGGAAAACCAGGAACAGGATGATTAAAAATGATCTTTTTAAGAATTTGAACATGTCTCCCTCCTAAGTTAAAGCTTGAAGTTTCACAACCTCACCCCCTATCTACCGCTCTCCACTTTATGGAGAGGGGGACGGGGAAGAGAGGTCATCTAAAATTTTATCTCCTCTAAAAGGAGAGAAAGAACAAATATTTTAATAATATATCGCATTTCTCATTTGATGTCAATGGTATAGGGCATAAGCAGAAGAATTTGGTCATCTGCGAAGATATTTTCCCCTTTCAGTTCTTTTATGATCGAATTCAGATCGGGTGAGGAGGAGAACATCGCTATCCAGTCCAAATCGAGGAAAGGCTTCCGCTTGGGGAATGTGACTATCTCCACCTCGGCATCTTCTGGCAAGCCCGCTTTTTCTTTGGCTATGGCTATTGCCAGATTCAACCCTCCCAGCTCATCCACAAGCCCGTTGTCCTTTGCCTGTCTTCCGGTCCATACTCTACCCTGCCCGATGGAGTCCACCTCTTCTTCAGACATCCCTCTTTCCTTTGCTACCTTACTGACGAAATCGAAGTAAGATTCTTCTATTTGTCTTCTGACCACCTTTCTTTCATCTTCATTGAATTCCCGTGTGGTGGTAAAGAAATCAGCACGCTTTCCTCTCTTGACGGTCTCGATGTTAAAACCAATCTTCTCATATAACCCTTCTAAGCTAACTTTTCCTGTTATTACGCCTATGGATCCGGTATAAGTTCCGGGCATACAGATGATGGTATCCGCGGCGCAGGAGATCCAGTATCCTCCTGATCCAGCCACGTCCGACATGGAGACGATGACAGGTTTTTCCTTCTTGGTTTTTATTATCTCCCTCAGGATCACATCCGAGGCAATTCCGGAGCCACCGGGGCTATCCACCCGAAAGATCATGGCTTTGATCGTATTGTCCTCGCGGGCTTTTCTTATAGCCTGGGATATGGTCTCTGATCCCATGATATCTCCTAGAAAAAACTCCTTTCCGCTCTCCCCGGAGGTGATCGTTCCGGTGGCGAAGATGATCGCAATCTTGGGAGGAATGGACCAGCTATACCTGAAATATCGCCTTCGATGATAAGCTTGATAGGCAAGCTTTCTGGGTTTTGTGCCCACCATCTGCTCGATCAGCTCGTCTATCTGATCATAAAATAAGAGGGTATCCACCAGGTCTTGTTTCCACGCCTCAGAGGCGGTGAATGGTCCCTGATCGATTTTGGATTTGATCTCTTCTTGAGTCCATCCTCTGCTTTCAGCTATCTGGCTGATGATCTGATCGTAAAAATCATCTAAAAGGGAGTTGACCATCTCCCGATGAGCCGGGGACATGCTCTCCCGGGTAACCAGATCAGAAGCTGTCTTGTAATCGCCGATATGCTCCAAATCGGCGACAATGCCCAGTTTATCCAAGGTTCCCTTTATGAAGGTAACCTCTGCCACAAGTCCGGTTAAAGAAAGATATCCGCTGGGCAACATCACTATCTTGTCTGCTGCAGTGGCTAAATAATATTCCTTGTTCCCACCATATTCCATGAAGGCGATCACGATTTTACCATTCCTTTTGAAATCCAGGATCGCCTCTCTGATCTCCTGTGTTTTTGCCAGCCCCATATCGAAGGAATCGATGCGAAGCAACATCCCCTTGATGCTTTTATCTTCCTTTGCCCTGTTAATCTCAGTGAGCAAATCAAAGACCGTGGGCTTTTTCTTACCCAGCAAGCCCACCCGACTGTTTTCCTCAACGATCATGCCAGAAATTTTCAGCTCCAGAAAATTATCCTTTCTTTCCAAGAGAGTGCGATATCTATAACGAGAAAGCACCGCATATACTGTTCCCTGCCCGTAATCGTAGTCTTTTGTGATGGAGTGATATGTTCCAGCTCCCAGATTGGGCAGGTTGATTCTCCCTCCAATCCCGAAATTGCCATCGCTGTCTATATCCCCAAAAAAGATGAAGCCATCCACCGGTTCAACTTCTGCCCTGAATCTGGTGGTGGCCTCCTTTGGCTTCTCATTCTGAGCAAAAGATGCATCTGCCGATAGGGTAAATCTGTCGCTTAAAAATCCCTGTGGAGGTCTGAAGGCTACACCGAGATCGTAGGAAATTTCCGTTTTCTTGCCGCAAGATTGAGGACGATTGAGATCCTTTGCCACAACTCCAACGGAGAGAAATTCAAAAGGTCGGGCAAGCAGTCCCAGCTTCCAAGATGAGAGTTTATCATAATCCTTATCACTTGATCCAAACCAACTATAGCTGGCTCCCCAAAAGAAACCATTCACAAATTTTCCCCCTCCACCCAAGGTGTATTTTCTATAGGTCTGGGGGGTGATATTTCCCAACCACTCCACGGAAAAACCCAATCCCTCGGTGGAAAAGAACAAACCGTTGTCCCCTTCAAAGCTGGAGTCAGAAAAGGTGTGAAAAAAGCCGGTCTGAAAACCTCTTTCAAGCCCCAATCCTGCAGGATTGAACTTTATTGCGGAAATATCATCTGGGGTGGCCACAGAGATGTAAGGGAGAACGAAGCTCTCCGTGGGTGATTGATAGCAGAATCCAGAGGAAATAAATAATAAAGACGAAATAATACCTGCAAGAAAAAGATTTTTACTCATTTCAACCCTCCAAGCAAGAATGAGATCTGTTGGTTTCGCAACTTTGAACAAGCAACTTGATTTTGTATTTCAATCAGCTCTTTAAACGGAGTGGATAAACCAGATTCTGAGGTTTTTAATCAAACTCGCCATCCCATGGATGTTCGCAGGATTTCATGATCAATGTCGTTATAGATATGAATTCTCGGTGAATATCTCACCCCTTGTCTCCCTCTCCATAGAATGGAGAGGGGGGAACAAAAGGGGGAGAGGTAAATTATCTTCCCTCCATCATAATCTTTCCAATACCTTTTATATTCAACTCAATTTCTGAGTCTCCTTCTCCGCAAATTCCTTCAAGTCTGGTTTTTTCTAATGCCAGCGGTTTGATCAAAATGCCCTTGGTATGTATCTTTCCTCCACGTCCCACAGTCAATATTAGTTTGGCAGATAGATCTTCAGGAACCGTCACATTGATGTTACTGTAGCTGTTGCTCACATATAGCCTGCTATCCTCAATCTTTTCAAATTCTAAGTCGATCTTTGAATATACCGTGGTAATCTCATTGGTTCCACCCAGAAGGCTTAAACCGGAGCATCGTATAGAGCTGTAAACGGTATGCGCCTCCAGTTGACCGGTGAAATCATCAACCTCAATTTCGCCATAACTTGTTTTAAGAGTTGCTTTTTTTCCTTCCGTATCCACATCCTCCAAAGAGATTTTATTATAGCTGGTTTCGATCTCCAGCTCCCCTTGTATGTCTGCCACCTCCACCTCATTGTAGCTTCCACTGATAAAGGTTTCTTCGCCAACGTCGCTTAGGCTGATCTCTCCATAATCATTTTCGATGTATGCCTTTCTGAGTGGTCCACTAATATCAAAGCGGAAATGTCTGGTTCTGATGTTGATCACAATATCTGGAGGAACGTATATGTCCAGAGTTACCTTTACCCCATATTTTGTTCCCTCCCAGGGGACATCATGTGGGGTGGAAAGCTTCAAACTTACATCCCGGTCTTTTTTCTCCAGAGATATGCTCACCAGCTCGGTAAATTCCTTTGCCATCTTGCGATTTTTAGCTTTAGCCCAGCATTTGAACTCCACACTGCAGATCTCATCTTCGCCC
>JAOZNS010000157.1 GCA_029933635.1 Candidatus Zixiibacteriota bacterium
CTTTGGTCCGGCCAAGGGAGGATCTCCTTTTCCAAGAGATGAAGGGTCTTTTCGATCTGGCTTAGCTTAAGCTTACAATTCTCACACTCAGCCAGATGTTGTTCCACGCGGGACCTATCAGTCGGAGTAAGGGAATTGTCCCGATAATCGATCAAGAACATTTCGACTTCTTTGCATTTCATAGCCTTTACTCCGGGTTAGAACGATATTGGGCCAAAATCTTCTGAAGCTTCTTAATCGCCTGGAAATAATTCGCCTTAACCGCCCCCTGGGAGATTCCCAGAACCTGAGCGATCTGCCGATGGGTAAAACCCTGATAAAACTTAAGGACAAAACAGCTTCTCTGTCTGGGAGGCAGGCTTTTTATAGCCCTGTCAATGGCCAGCTTCAACTCTTTCTCTTCCGCCTTCCTCGCCGGTGAAGTGGTTACTGCAGGGCGTTCACTTAGGCTGAAGATGGAGAGAAACGATCTGAACCTCTCCCTTTTCGAAAAGTTGATGCATAAATTCACGGCTATCTTCGCCAGCCAGACATAAAAGCTTGCCCTTTCCTCAAAATCCTTCAGACCTTTATAAGCTCTCACGAAAGCCTCCACCGATAGATCGGCTGCATCCTGATGATTTCTTATCATCCGATATATCAAATCATAAATCCTTTTCTGATGGCGAAGCACCAGTTGATTGAAAGCCTTCTCTTCACCTTGTTTGAATCTCCGAACCAAGCTTGAGTCGCTCTCATCTTTCATATCTTATGCTTTCATTTTAAATAGACCCAAGTGAATTAAAAAAGGTTTAATCCTTACTTGGGTAATTTTTGCCCAAAAGAGGTGAAATAAATGTGGGTTTTCTTCAAAAAAGCTGCCATGGGTGAATTCGGGTGAATATCTGCGGGTCAGTTGTTCTTTGATTCGATAGGAACTCAAATGAGATTCACGGGATTTGTAACTACACCAACTTCAGCTTTCTATCTCTACCTTTCTTTGTCTTATGAGGGAGACAGTAGAGATTCTCGTGAGCTAACATCATTAAGCCCTTAAACTTTTCCTTTTATTAAAAATACTACAACTAAAATGGAGAAAAACCAAATGAATGGGGAAAGCCAGCCGCACACCCCAATTGGAACTCTTCGTTTTCCGCCGAGAAAAAGCCAGCACCTCGCAAAGTGAAGAGCTGGCTGAGATTGGAGTTTGCTCTTTTCTTTATATAATAACTCCCAAGCTTTGTTCCCCTATCAATCCCTCCTGCTTTTGATCAGAACTTTTGAATATCGATTCATATCCTCCAACACCACTCCGGTGCCTCGGACCACACAGGTGAGCGGATCCTCAGCTATGTTTATGGGAAGATTGGTCTCCTCCCTTAATCTTTTGTCCAATCCCTTAAGCAAAGCTCCTCCCCCGGTGACCACTATTCCTTTGTCCAATATATCGGCAGAGAGTTCTGGAGGGGTCTCCTCCAGAGCCTGTCTCACTGCCTCTATGATGGCATCCATGGGCTCGCTTAAAGCCTCCCTCACCTGCACCGAGCTGATCTTCATGGTTTTAGGAATTCCCGCCACTAAATCCCTCCCCTTTATCTCCATGCTCTCCTCCTCCTCTGGAGGGTAGGCGGAGCCGATCTTCATTTTGATCTCCTCGGCGGTCCTTTCCCCAATCAAAAGGTTATAATTCTTTTTCAGATAGAGCATGATGGACTCATCCATCTCATCTCCACCGATGCGGATGGAGATGTTGTTGACGATGCCATTTAAGGCTATGACCGCGATCTCGGAGGTGCCTCCTCCTATATCTATGACCATGCTTCCGGAGGGCAGATGCACCGGCAACCCCACCCCTATGGCTGCGGCCATGGGCTCCTGAATTAAGAACACCTCCCGAGCTCCCGCATTTTCTGCCGAATCCCTCACCGCCCTTTTTTCCACCTCGGTAATTCCCGAGGGGACCGAGATGACGATGCGGGGCTTCATCAAATACCTGCGTCTTACCACCCGGCGAATAAAGTCGGAAAGAAGCTTTTCGGTGATCTCAAAATCAGCGATGACCCCATCCTTTAAAGGTCTTATGGCCAATATCTCCCCCGGGGTCCTTCCCACCATCTCCTTGGCTTGGCTCCCCACCGCCAGCACCTTTTTGGAGGAAACCTCAATCGCCACCACCGAAGGTTCATTCAAAACTATCCCTTGTCCCCGCAGGAAAACCAGCGTATTTGCGGTGCCTAGATCTATGCCGATGTCGTTTGAGATTAAATCAAGAAAGCCCATCGCTCCTCCGAAAATCAAATTCAAAAAGGTTTAAAGCAAATAGGGACCAATCCTCTCTCAGGCATATTGTAATATAAGTGATATTTTGAACTCTTACCTTTCCATTTGAATCCTGCGACAGCGGGATTTTAATCGTTTTCCTCCTCTCCCAGATAGATATATCTTTTTATCAGGTGAATCCAATCGCTCCATCTTTTACCCTTGGGCTTTTGTGTCTTAATGATATGGCTGAATGCATCCACCTTGGCGTCCATCTCATCCGCATAATGTAGGATGATAGCTTCGAGGGTTTGAGGCACCACCGGGGAGGCAAACTCCAACTGTCCTTGATGGGAAAGGATCAGATGTTTAAGCTGAAGAGCCAACTCAGAAGGAAAGCTGTCCATGGCTTGAATTTTCTTATCCACTATCTCATATCCGGAAACTATATGTCCAACCAGCCTCCCCTCATCGGTGTAGTCGAAAAATCCTTTGGCTGAGTAAGTCTTGATCTTTCCAATATCATGAAGCAACGCTCCGGTGATCAATAAATCTCTGTTCACCAGCTCATACATGCTGGATGCCTTTTCACAGATTTGCACCACCTTAAGGGTATGTTCCAGAAGTCCACCCACATAGGCATGATGCCAGAGCTTCCCACCGGGAGTTTTCTTAAGCTTTTCCAAAAGAGGAAAATCTTCCATCAGAAGTTCCAGTAGTCCTCTTAGGTCCCGGTTCTCGATACTGGAGACGACCTTTTTAAATTCTTGATAAAGGGACTCTAAATCCTTCTCTGATCGAGGCAAAAAATCAGAAAGGTCAACCTCTGCCTCCTTTGCTTTTCTGAGCCCTTCCACCTTGACTTGAGGTTCTTCCTTATAGGTGGTCACCCAGCCCTTAACCTTCACGATCTCTCCGGCTTGGGCTTGATCAAAGATTCTCTCCGGGTTATCCCATACAACCCCCTCTACCCGCCCGGTTCTATCCCCCAGCTCCAGCTTGAGAAACCTTCGACCATCATATTCTTTGATCTCCTTTCTTCGCAGGACAAAAAATTCAGTCACTTGGGTGCCCGGCTTTAGATCTTTCACAAACAGAGCTTTCATTTACAGGTTGCCTTTATTTTCTTTCTCAAACGCACAAGAGATTTAAGAGTTAATAATATAGAGCATTCCGTCGATCAAAGTCAAGGACAAAAATCCTTGTAGATGCCAAGAGGTAAGCTTATATTCTTTTGAGTAAAAGATATGAAGATATTATATCGATACATTTTCAGGGAACATATAGGACCCTTTTTTTTCGGACTTTCGGTGATCATGTTCATCCTGGTGATGGACTTCATCTTGGAGATTTTAAATCTGATCATCGGCAAGGGCTTGAACGCCCTTGTGATCCTGCAGGTGTTTGGATTAAACTTAGCCTGGATGCTGGCATTGGCAATTCCCATGGCTGTTCTGGTCTCCACCCTGATGGCTTTTGGAAGGCTCTCCCAAGATAACGAGATAACCGCGCTCAAAGCTGGAGGAGTGAGCCTCTATCGGGTGATTTTGCCAGCTTTGATTGCCTCGATCATCATAGCCTGCGGCATGGCTTTTTTCAACGACAGAATTCTGCCCGAACTTAATCATAAAGCCCGCCTTTTGATGACGGATATTCATCAGAAGCGCCCAACTTTGAATCTGAAGGAGAACGTTTTCATAGATGAGATACCCGGATATCATATTCTGATAAAAAAGGTGGATCCCCACTCCTCCGATGTGCGTGGCGTGACCATATATGACGTTAAGGACCGCCGTGTTCCTCGCACCATAATAGCGGAGAAAGGTAAGGTGGAGTTCACTTCTGATGGAAATACCTTAATTTTCAAGCTCTTCAATGGAGAGATCCACGAGACCGAGGAGAAGGAACCCCAGCGCTACCGCCGAGTAAGC
Source organism: Candidatus Zixiibacteriota bacterium (assembly GCA_029933635.1). Lineage (GTDB taxonomy): Bacteria > Zixibacteria > MSB-5A5 > MSB-5A5 > SM1-73 > SM23-73-3. The sequence continues at coordinate 4,170 of JAOZNS010000157.1, forward strand.
TTCGATAAACAGACGATTTATATCCATGATGTGGGAAGCAAACTCATCCGCTCCCGGTCAGATTACCGCACCGACAGAGAAAAAACCTCCAGACAGATGCTTGAGGACATCAGAAAGTCAGAGCAGGGAATTGATGCCTCGAAGCAAAGAATTGTGGAGTTGGTAAACTCAGCCTGGCAGAAGGTATTGGCTCGGAAGAATAAAATGGGTGCCTCTGGAGAAGAGAAGACCATCTTGGGGGACTTGATCAAAGACAATCAGGGTATCCTCAATCAGATCTTAAGGGAGGTGCAAAATATCAAAAATAAAAAAAGATATACAAACAGCCTTATGGTGGAGGTGCACAAGAAGTTTGCCTTGGCAGTAGCCTGTGTGGTCTTCATCCTGGTAGGGGCGCCTTTGGGCATAATGGCAAAAAAAGGTGGCATGGCGGTAGGTTTGGGCTTAAGTCTGGGATTTTTCGTCCTCTATTGGGCCTTTTTAATTGGAGGTGAGGAATTGGCCGACCGACAGCTCATCCCCGCCTTCTGGGCCATGTGGTCGGCCAATATCCTGATTGGGGGTGCGGGAATCTACATCTTAGTTAAATCCGCCAAAGAGACCAAATTCATCTCTTGGAAATGGACCGAGAAATTTGTGCCTAAAAGGCTCAGAAAGCCATTGAAGGAGAATAGGTTTCCCAAAGCTTCGCTCCCAACGTCCCAATGAGGTTGAAATTTGATGCAAATATTAGATAAATATCTGGTTCGGCAATTCCTTTTTGTGCTTCTCTTCAGCCTGATGGCTTTCTGGTCGATCTTTCTGGTGGTGGATCTGATAGAGCATCTGGATAAATTCATTGACAAACGGGCTAGTTTCTTTCTGGTGCTCAGATATTACTTCTACTACACCCCTTATATTTTGGTCCTTTCGCTTCCCGTGGCTATGCTTCTGTCCTGTCTTTTCTCCTTAGGTCAGCTGTCCAAACATAACGAGCTTTTGGCCATGAAAACGGCCGGCATCAGCCTTTATCGAATACTTCTTCCTTTGTTTGTCCTCTCTTTACTGATAAGTCTTTTGGTGGTGGGGTTTGGGGGATATTTAGTTCCTCTCACCTATCATAAGATGATGGAGATCAAAACAGTGGAGATTGAGAAGGGAAGAAAGGAGAAAAACCCGCTTCTTACTGACATCTTCGTGCAGGGGGAGGGTGGACAGATATTTCATTTAGCCACCTATGATTCCAAAAAGAAAATGGGAACCGACGCTCTGATGCAAAAATTTAAAGGGAATCGGCTTAAAGAGGAGATTCGGGCCAAAAGGGTAAGATGGGAAAACGAGGGCTGGCTTTTTGAGGAAGGAGTGGAGAGGATCTTTTCGGATTCCTCAGCCCAGCTTGGTAGATCTAACAATTCAGACAAGTTGAGTTCTGATTCGGTCTCCTTGAAGCCTGCGGAAAAATATAAACCCTTTGACCGTCTTTTTCGACTGGATCTGAAGGTTAAACCTGAGGCTTTGGTTAAAAGACAAAAAAAGCCAGATGAGATGGGGTATTTGGAGCTGGCCAAATATGTGAAGCTCAAAAAGAGAAGCGGTCAAAGGGTGGCAAAGGAAAGCACCGACCTTCATCTGAAGATAGCCTTCCCTTTAGTGAACTTCATCATTGTGCTCTTTGGCGCTCCGCTTGCCGCCAACCCCAAAAGGTCAGGATTGGCTATCGGATTTGCCATAAGCTTATTCATCAGCTTTCTTTATTACACCCTAATTCGCATGGGACAATCGCTGGGCTATTCAGAGAAACTTCCTCCATTTTTGGCCGCTTGGGCGGCTAATATCCTTTTCGTCATACTGGGAACTGTCCTTCTGATAAAAGCCAAAAAGTAAATCGGGCAGTCCAGCAATAATTAAGATCGTAGCGGGGATTAAACGTCCCCGCCTGTGAGAGCCATATATGATCCGTTTCTTAGACACATGAAGTTATCCTCCGCTGGTTGCATCGAGGCTTTGTCCCAGACGGAACTTTGTAGTCCCGATGGTCTGACCTGACAGATGGGGACTTTGGCGTCGGGGTAACAATATCCCGACGCAATGGAAATAGATTATTAGCCAACCTGACATCATCTAAGCCTCCCTTATTTTTATAGGGATACTGAACAAGATCAGCCCCCCTTTTAGTTGCTTTAGCAAGTTTTATTTTCCACAAATGGTTTAAGGAGAAAGTTCGAATTGGGATCCATCGAACTGGTAGAGTTGTTATTTGGGGAAAGATGGCAGGCTCACGTTCAAAAAT
>JAOZNS010000020.1 GCA_029933635.1 Candidatus Zixiibacteriota bacterium
TCAGGAATCTCCAGACGCTTAACCGAGAAGCCTTGATTTGACTTAGATGCTACGTAAAGCAAACCTGAAGGTGCGCCCTGAGCAGTGAGCACAACCTTTACCGGAACATCGGGAGATATGGCTTCCTGAAACTCCGGCTCAAAGGTTATCTGTGCCTGCCCATTCACCAGAGTCCCTGTTCCAGAAAGAATTAACTCCACATCTGGACTGCAGACCATGAAGCCAGGTACATCACCTGATGAACCAGGCAATTTCGTGCTCCAAGTGCCGGTTATGCCCCCGGAGCCAAATACGTAGAGCCCTAAATTATCAGGCTGGCTATTGTATGAATGGACACGCAATCCATAATACAACTCGGAAAGGCTCCACAACTCTCCTCCCCCGGTCGCTCCTTTGGCTTCGATTCCATCCGAATCAGCGCTTGCCACATAAATTCCATCGCGATCTGAATCGTAAATATACACTCCACGACCGTCAGCATGCCAGACATTGATACCATCGCTCCCTGCATCGGAGATATATATCCCGTCGTCATCAGCATGATTGACCTGGACACCATCATCTTCGGCATATCTGATTACAACACCGTCCTTGCCTGCTCTGGTTGAATCTATGTAGACCCCGTTATCTGCCAGCTTTACATAAAGACCGTTGTCTGCGGCGTCATTTATATAGATTCCATGCTGCTCGATGTCGCCCAGATAAATGCCATCGCCTGCCACATCGCTCATATGTATCCCATCGTCGTGAATATCATCCATCCAAATTCCGGCGTCCCCTATGTCATACATCTCAATTCCGGCATCTCCCGCTGAATCAATATAGATTCCATCTGCATATGAGCCCTGTGTGTATATCAGAATCCCATCCGCATCCCCACCTCCGTAAGTTTTCACGTAGAGAGCCTTTGAACCGGAACCAGTGGTCCTTATCGAATCAGGTCCGTTAACGTTCACGTAGCGGTCATCATGGTTATGGGGATAGCTTTCTGCGGTGAGGGCTACTTGAGCAGTATCTGCGTTTCTTGCCCAGTAGGCGTAGCCCACGCTGGTGAGCTTGATCCTGGGCAAGGGGTCATCCGAGCCCACCTTCACCTCGAGCCAATAGTACTTCTCAAATTGCAGGAATAAGGGTGTAACTGATCCCAAAGTTACGTTGAACAAACCATTGGTGACCTGAACGTTCTGAGTTTCGTTCCATTGCTCGGTTCCTAAGGTGGCATCATCCCATATGCTGAATCGTATGCTGTAGATGCCATCATCAACCGGCGTGATGCCGTCTGACTGGGTCAACATCCCCTGATAGTTGATCAGATGCGGGATTGCTGACCTGACTGTCGATCCAGAGAAGATAAAAACCGAGACCCAAATTGCCCCCATCGCCAGAAAGATCAAAAGCTTTTTCATCTCTTCCTCCAGGTTCACTTATAAGGTTAACGGTTTTAGATTGAGTCAAGCTAAAATTTGCGAAGCAAAGCCTTCATGGCTCAGGTGATCTTAAGATTCTGCGAATAAGTCGTAAAGACTTGACCCTCCACTTTGTCATGCTGAGCGAAGCGAAGCATCTTCATAGAGATTTTTCTGTCGCTTGCGCTCCCTCAGAATGAGAGGTTGGGGGTCAAACATGGCGTAATCTGCCTGACCTGCACATTGTCAACCAGTCCGTGGCATGGTCGACCTACTTTAAAAGCGTCATCTTCTTGCACTTTATGAAGTCTTTTGCCTGAATCCGATAAAAATAAACTCCCGAGCTGACTTCGTTGCCGGAATTATCCTTGCCGTCCCACAGAACGCTTTTGTATCCTGCATCCTGATGCTCATCCAAAAGATCCCTCACCTTCTGTCCCAGGATGTTATAAATCCGAATCGTTACCTCCGATGGCTTGGGCAGAGCATATTCGATCACCGTGGTGGGATTGAAGGGATTGGGATAATTTTGGCGCAGGTCAAACTCTTGAGGAAGCAAGCTGAAATCTTGCTCCTCCCATTCGACTGGAGAGGTCTCCACCACCCAGGGATTCCAGAAACCGGTGTAAAGCTTTTTGCCCCCTCCTTCCTGAACCCCGATGATAGATTGTCCGATGGATGAATAAAGCCGGTAGTTGGTGGAGGAAAGTTGCATGGCTCCCCCTCCATCCAGAACCTGCCGGGGAATCTGGTAAGCCAAAGTCGGAGGCGAACTTGAGGATAAAACAAAGCCCAAGATCAATCCGGCAAAAAGAAAAAACTTAGTAAACTCTTTCATCTTTCACCTCCTTTCCTATGAAAAGGTGAATTGTTTTACTGGTCATAGTGAAGCATGACGAAGCCTATCTAATGGTAAAATGTTTATTTTCGCACCTTGAATTTGCTATCCAGCTTTTTCATCTTCTCCACGATTCCCCCATATTCCAGCTCGGAGTATGGCAACATGGCACATCCGGAGAAGCCCTGTCTTCTTATATCCACAGCTTTTTGCGAAACTTGATCACGCACCCAATCCCAGAAGGGTTGATCGAAGGCATCTGCTGGTTCGGTCAGTTTCCCCTCTTTCATGGAAAAAGCCTGTGCAGAGACGATGGGTGGTCCATCGAAGTAGGAGACTGGAGTGTTTGCCTTCACCGGCATCAAGGGACCGGTATGGCTTCCTCGCATGAAACCAGCAACATAGTGACCCAGTGAAAATGGAGCTAAGATTTCACCGGTGGCAGGAAAGGATCCCTGCACCCTCACCAGGGCAATCGGATCATCTTTGCCCGTATATTTTCCTGCAATGTTGTGTAAACGGGTGGTGGACAAAGATGCGGCGATCTCCCCGGTTGAGTTTGAATATATATGTTCTATGACGAACCTATGGTTGTCCCTCAAAAGTGCGGCGAGGTCATACAAATCCTGAGGAGCAGAAAGCTCGATGACCCTATCACCTTCGGTATAAGCGACGTCCATGATAACAAACCTGAATCCTTGGCTCATCTTCGGTGAAAGCATCAATCCCGCACAATACATGGGATCAGCAAACGCTAAGTAGAATGGCAGGTTGTATGCACCGGGTTCAGTCTTGTCTGCTGCAAAAAGAACAAAGCACTCGTTGGGTCTTTCCTCGATCTCCATCTCTGCCACCGCCGGACCCAAACCTTTAACGTTGCCGGAAAAGGCATCCTTTAAAAGATCCTGACCTGCTCCATAAAGACCCTGCTGTTTTGCCACCCTGGTACCTTCCACAAAAGCATCCCAAGCTAACTTATGGATGGTTTCACTTGTCACCCCCTTCTGATGAGTCATCAGGATGGCAACATCGTCCCCGGTGCTGGAGATGTAAAAATCTATCACGTCCCCTTTCTTGACGCCATGCTCTGACACATAGCTTGCAACCCCATCTTTGAGCTTCTGGCTTGGCTTGATGTGTCCCCCGATGCTACCCACATCCGCCTTGATCACACTTATCGTCAGCCTCATCCTTTCTCCTCCTTGTGTAAAAATTTTTCTCTAAATGAAACTAACTCAAATTTAGTGGAAAGATAGCCCAAAGTCAAACGTTTCCTTTTAAAAAATTGGATTTGAGAAATTATTCCCCCCTTTCTAACAGATATGGTTGAAAATACTTGTATTGTATCCCATTTAAAAATACCCCAGCTTTTCAGCCAAGCCGGGGTATCTTTGTCCATTTATCTTTGAATCTCCCTAAAGTCCTGCGGAAAACGTGACCACCACAACCACGTCACGGAATTCGATCTCCAGCGTGTTGGGAACGATGGCATAGGCGGTGAAGAGCCCACCTTTCACCAGACCCCTGAGCGTCTCAAAATTTTCTAAAAGATCGTAATAATGTGCCATGTTGACATTAAGGCTATCTCCAGGAGGCACATTTAGTCCATTAAGGATTATAACTGCGGAGTCTTTTACCGTGGTGGTATCGCTGAAGGTGCTGTCTGCGGAAACGTAAACCTGAGCTTGTGCGGTATCGCCGCCTTGATTGATCAACTTAAAGGTAAAAGCCACATCCTCGATGTTATCGAAATCATCCTGGTGGTCTTCCCAGACGCTTTCGGTGGTCAAATCCACGGTAAACTTGTAAAAATGCTCGGTGGCAGAAATGTCCTCATCCTCCACTTGGTAGATTATCACCCAGGTTCCGGAGAAGAGCCAGCATCCACAGGTTAAGGCAAAGACCAAAACGGGCAAAAGCCAGAGGTATTTTCTGTTGGTCTTTTTCCTGTCCATGTTTTATCTCCTTTCTTTTTCTACTCAGGTCCGAAATAATAATTTAAGCCAGCGGTAAGCTCAAGATTTTCTCTTCCCCCTCCCCCTTCCAAACTTATGGCATGAACTCTGGCTCTCACCTCTAAGCTGAAAACGTCTGCAGGCAAAAATTCGATTCCGCTTCCAAAGGAAAGCCCCAAGCGGGTCTGATCTTCAAACGGTTCCCTTTTGAATGTATTGGAATTGATTCCCAGAATCCCATAGAAGCGAGCCGGAGAGAATCCGGAGAAGGTTCCGAACACCAAATCTACACCGAAGGAGTTTATCTTTCCACCCTTTCTGATCATGGGCTCTTCGGTTATCGGGTTTTTGTGCTCTTTGTCCCCATACTCGGAGAAGACGAAATTGGGCTCCACCCCCAAAAATGGTAAAAGCAAGATTCTGCCCTTTGCTCCAAACAGAGTCCCATTTCCCATATCCTTCTGACCAATGGGAATGTTCAATCCCACAAAGCCCCCTATGCTAAATCTGCCTGCAGTGGCAACAGACGAAGTGGCTACCAGAAGGATAAAGAAAAACGCAAAGCTTACGAAAAGTACCTTTTTCATAATTTTGTCCTTTCGTAAATGTTTGTCATTTTCTACTAATAAGTATGACCATCGACCCAATTCCTTTAAGAGATTTCCCTCATCCTCCTTTCTTTGATTTTTATCTATCTTGCTTTTTGTTCGCAAAAAATAGTTTGCCATAGGTTTGTTGTCAAGTAAAAAATGGGACTTAAGCTTCTTTGCCGGGCTCTGAACGGCCGCTTGCTCCTCAGGCAAGAAAAGAAAAGTGAGAAAAAACCAAAAAAGTCGATTGCTCAATCCAGGGGGAAATGGCGGTGAAAACCTTTCACCAGGACCGGTGCATAAGTGACCTGTCCTTTTGCTTCCTTAATCTGATAACAGATTCTTTCCCGACCTCTCCAAGATTTTGCTATATTCCTCTTGGTTCGTTAGAATCTGGTAGGCTTTCTGAATATAGGGATCGCTCTTTAACAGAACCTGTTCGTAATAGGCTTTTTGACCATAAAGGTTGTTTAGAATGTCTCTTTTTAAAGACCTCTTGATGTATTCGATGCTTTCCTCGAAATCGTCCTCTTTGTCTTTTTCTATCAGCTTTTCCAAACCTGATAGTGTCTGGGAAAACATCTCTGAATTTTCTTGTTTTTCGATCTGCTCTTTCAACGGTTCCAGATCAAGCTCTAAGGGGGACTTGTAGGTGAAGTTTTTCTCCTTTAGAAATTTCTTAAACTCCTCCAGCATCTGGGAATTTACCTCGAAATCCTCAGGGATGTTCGGATGCTTGGCTATGTAGGAAACCGCGAAGTTGAAAAACATCGATTTTCGCTCTAAATTCAGCTCGATGGGCTTCAGTTGGGGTTGGTCAATTTCTACATCTGGAACTATTCCCCCGCCCCCATACACCTCTCTACCGTTGTTGGTATAAAAAATTTCTTTCTTTTTGGTGACCAGGCTGTCGGACTTCCCCTCGTCTTGTCCTGTAAGCGGATGTCTGGTAGACATCTCCGGCTTCTGGATACATCTTCCGCTGGGAATATAATATTTGGCTACGGTCAGTTTAAGATAGGTGTCATTGGGCATGGGAAATATCTGTTGAACCAATCCCTTCCCATAGGTGTTGTTTCCGATGATTACCCCTCTATCCCAGTCCTGAATTGCCCCAGATACTATCTCCGAAGCGGAGGCGGTTCCTTCATCCACCAAAACTGCCAAAGGACCATCAGCCTCTGAGTAAACAGGTTCTGTGGAGGCATGTCTTTCTTTTTTGTACTCGGTCCTTCCCTGGGTATATACGATGAGCTTTCCTTTGTCCAGAAACAGATTGGCGGTTTCGACAGCTTGATCCAGAAGGCCCCCTCCGTTATTTCTCAAATCAAAGATCATGCCCTTTATGCCTTTGTTTTTCAAATCCAGGATAGCTTCCTTCAGCTCCCTTCCGGAATCTTTAGAAAATTTGGACAATCTTACGTATCCGATTCCCCCATCCATCACCCCATAGTAAGGGACACTTTTAAGTTCAATTATTGCCCTTTCAACCTCATATTCCAAAAGCTCCTCCACCCCCTCTCTTTTTATGGTCAAAACCACGGTGGTTCCTCGTTTACCTCTCATCAGACGAGAAGCCTCCTCCGTGCTCATCCCTTCAGTGGACTTACCATCGATTTTGACTATCTGGTCACCTGCTCGAAGACCCATCCTGTATGCTGGAGTTCCCTCCAGAGGTGATATGACCGTAATGGCGTTACCCCTTTTGGAGATAATCATGCCCAATCCCTCATATTTTCCCTCGGTCATCTCCATCAATCGATCATGAGCTTTGGCATCCTGCAGGCTGGAGAAGGGATCCAAGGTCTCAATCATTCCTTTTATTCCTGAGTAGATCATCTTTTTGACGTCGACTGAATCCACATATTTTCGATTTATATCAAAGGCAACTTTATCCAACAGCTTTACATAGCTGTAAATGGACTGCCCCTCATATTTCTTTACTCCGGATTCTTCTGTAGCTTCTCCCAAGCCCACCACCCAGATTATTGCCACGGAGACCAAAGCCAACGCCACCGCAACCAACCCGAATTTCCTTTGTTCCTTCATCTGTAACCTCCAAGTTTAAATTGCATGTTCAAAGCTAATTTAACACCAAATCTGATTTTGTCAACAGCAAACCGGACTTACCAATATTCAACTCAAGCAAATCCCAAGCCATCGAATCCGCTTTTACTTTCTGCCCAAGCATCCTTGATAGAAAAGTTAACCTTTTGTTGTGTAGTAGATTAATCCAGAAGAAAAAACAGATTTCTAAATCAAATAAAGAAGATGCATTGTTTCTTAGGATCGATCGAATCCGTTTTGCAAAATTTTTCGCACATTTTGCAAAAGCAGATCAGGTGCTTTGCTTTGCAAAATGTGCCTGTGGCAACAAGAATAGTAGTGTAAAAAACAAAGGATTCATCCCTTAATCACTTTTTAGATCATAAGGCTTTTAAATATTTTTCTTTTTAATTTTTACTATGGGAAAACATTCCTTTTCTTTTAGCCGAGGAAGTAGTCCCTCAGTTTAGTTCTATTATCATTTCCCCAATTCGTTGACCTGTTAATATTTTATACAACCATCGAGGCTGGAAAGTTTCTTTTTCAAGCTTTGGAGCTTCTCGGAAAAGCTAAATTTTGAGGCTGGATAAATTTCCCTCCTCCATGAGCGAAAAAACTTATTCTATTTGAACGTCTGAGATTTAGTTTTATCTGAAGAGGTTTTAATTACTCTTTGGAGCTTGAGATTTCGACGGCAACACTTTGTTTGATCCTTCAAAGCTCTTCTGGTTAAGCTTCTCTTAATCTGGTGGGGATCAAAAGAAACCCTAAAAGAAGAAGGTTGATCAAAAGAATCATAATCAGGGTGGTGGGGATGCCCAAAAGCGGTATCAGAATGGCGGAAGCTAAAATCGAACTTAAACTCGCCCCAAAAAGATCCACCGAGTAACCGGTCCCTGCCTTTGAAGTCGTTTTCCTTACCAGAAAAAGATGATTTGCCAGGGTGAACTCCATTCCGCTCAATAATCCCGAAATGGTTATAAGCAAAAGCAAACAGAGCATTATCTGAACCTGCGAAACAGAAGCTTCTGCAAATTGCCAGATAAGAACCAGCAAGGAAATTATAAAGATCACCTGCAACAGTTGAACAAAAAACAACCCCCTGAAGCTAACTTTTCTGTTTCTGGCAATCTTCTGTATGATGGCCGCTCCCCCAACCAACCCAAGCATGAAGAGGGTGAATATAAGACCGATCATGGAATAGATATATCCATGGAATATTTGAAAGGATAGAACAATGATTATCTCCACAAAGATGCTGGTAAAACCTGCCACCAGGATGGCGGCTAAAGCTAAATTAGAGGACCTTGATCCAAAAGATATACCTACGAAAAATATAATGCTGAAAACGACAAAAGCTACAACCATGAACCACCCTGGACCAACACTGGAGAGGAAGATCAAAACAGGTTTTTCTAAGGATTTGAACTGCTTGCTCCACAGGATGCTATTGTAAAAGTAACAGATTGGTTTTAGATCATGGTTTGTTCTGCCAGATTCTGGACAGATGGCGTCCTCTAAGAAGGTAATCCTCAGTGGAGAAAGGCGATTGGGTAAAAAGTTCTGGTTCACAAATCTGGTGGAGATTTTTCTTTGATCCAGCCTTTGGACCATGATCTTCCAATCATCAAAGAGTAACCCTTTAGTTTTTGAAGCCAAAAAGATGTTGTTGGAGCCGGGGAGAACCTTCACCTCCTCAAAACAGGACCTCAGCGTGCGATAAATAGTGGAAAGATAAAGGCTCAACTCCTGGCTGATATAATTTTCAGCTGAGCTGAGCTTGAGAGAGAAAACCCCATCCTGATTTAAGATGGATCTTATCATACCAAAAAATTCAAAGGTGAAGAAACGATTCAGTTGAGCAGTGTAAGGATCCGGCAAATTAAGTATGATCACGTCGTAGGAATTTTCTTTCTTCTGTTTCAACTTCTCTTTTACAAAAAGTCTGCCATCTATAAGGTGAATTCCGACCCTGAGATTTTTTAAAGCTTCAGTCTCCACCTGTGGAAGATAAGCCTCACCAGTCATTATCAGTTCGGGGTCTATCTCCACGTAGTCTATCTTCAAACCGTCATATTTAAGAGCCTGAGACAAAGCACCCCCTAATCCCCCTCCGATTAAAAGAAGGCTTTTAGGATGAGGGTGTTCCAGTAGGGCAAAATGAACCGCCTCCTCCGCTGAGAAATCATCCGGGTAGGAAAATAACATCAAGCCATTCTCATAAAACGTGATTTGCTCATATTGCCTGGTCACTGAGATGTTTCCATACTTGGAATCTATGGAATAAACCAGAGGCAAGCCCCTCCACATCCGGGTGGCTGAAAAAAGATCCAGCGATTCGTCCACAGGCGACGCCGGGAAGGCGACGATTAACAAAATCCCTATCATCCAGATTAAAGCTTTGGTCAACTTATTGACGCTTTGGGTCAAAAGGAAAACGCCGAAGAGGAAATTTGCAGAAAATAAGAAAACTACGATCTTAAAATTAGAGAAGTGGGGAATCAAAATGAAGGTGACCAAAAATCCTCCCAAGCCCGCCCCCAGAGATTCCCATAGATAGACCCGGTTAACCAGAAAGATCAGGCTTTCGTCAAATTTCCACGATTTGGAGTTTAACACGAAGGCTATTCCCAGACATATACACAGAAAACTCATTGCCCCAAATGAGAAGATAAACATGGGGAAAAAGCCAACGATCTCTGCTGGAGCAGTTCCCAGAATCTGCTTGGAGAATCTGATCAAAATGACGGTGAAAAGACCCGCGATGGCGATCAAAAAATACCATAGGGAAAGCTTCCGTAAAGGATAGGGTTTTTTGTCCGCGATCCTATTTCCTAAGGCTGAACCTATCCCCACCCACAAAAGCCAAACTGAAAGCATCACCCCCAAGCTAAGTTCGTTCCCGTAGAAAGCCACCATCATCTCTCTGAAAAGCACGATCTGGGAAGTCATTGAGGAAAAACCGAGAAGAACACTTGCCAGAAGAAATCCGGCTGTTGCGGAGAACTTTTGCGAATTTACCTGCATCTTTTGAAGTAGATACAGTTTCTTAAGTTCAGGTAAACATTAGCCCATCCCGCACCTTGCAGGACGACCTATCGCTATCTCTCACCTCTCTCCCGTATCCTCCTACACTATGGAATAGTGGAACAAAGAGAGTGAGGTTAAAACAAAAAGGGTTTTTGAAATTACATTATAATATGAAATTTGAAGGAGCTTAGTTATAGATGTTCACCGGGAGGAAGAATACTTCTTACATCTATTTCATTCTTTAAATTATCCCATTTTGCAATCCTAATTCTTTTATCTGTATCGTATTGTAGAACATCATATCTATTAAAAGTTTTCAAAAGATAATTAACCGGTGAACTAATCCCTTTTGGAGAAACTATTATTGAATAAAAAGGACGGGCTACTTTGCTGTAGCCAAGTAGTTGTGAAATATCCTTCAGGGTGATGGGATTCAGTTTGCATTCAATAAAGGACATCCAAGCTTTAGTCTTTCTTAATACAATACCGGTAATATCAACTTGTATTTCAAACGTTAAATACTCCCTAAAGTATTTGTGATACCCATTGTCTTTTAGAAACTTCCATAAAGAGACGTGGGATGTATCGAAGACATGGGCAATAGCTCGTTTATATTTTTCTTGAAGCAGAGTCTGAAACCATTTAATAACTGCTGGGTACAGATCACTTTCTTTGCTATAAGGCTTATCCATCTTCTTCAGCGGTATCTTCAATTACATCTTCAAACGTTGGCATCTGCCGTTTGTCTACTTTTGTACATTGTTCACAACCAAGATCCAAACAGATTTGCCAATAAGTGTTGTAGTGTTTACCTCGCAATTCGGCTGGCAAAAGTGAGTTGTTTTCCTCGCGATGCTTAGGTTTTTTACCTTTTCTCCTTATTTCAGGGTTCGGGTTGCACACATTGATATGACCTGCTATTTTCGTATCAGCTTCCGCGAACTCATTTAATATCTCATTTTTATACTTTACATAGAAACCTATAGGCTGAAACGCTTCCGCAAATATTTTTACTTGATGCTCACGCGCCCAAGTAGTTCCTCTTTTCTTTACCTGCTCAGGTTCTCTTGTATTCGGATGTCCCCATTGAATCAGTTGGACTGGCACAGTTAGATGCCTCTGCAAAAGATCGCATAACTGAATTGGAAGTTTCCAATTCTTATTATTTATCTCGATATATACTCTTCTCTTTCCTCCCATATAATTATTACTTTCTCTAATGAAACCTGCACAATCAGCAATCCCTCTTACAAATTCCTTTTTTATGATAGAATCTCCACTATAAATTGCTTTGGGTATTTCGAAATCGCAATAGCTTCGTTTGCTTTTCAGCAAATAGTTAATATTTCTCCAGGTAATTGAATTGCGAAGGAATCTTATTATCAACCGAGCAGACCCCGTGGTTTTTTCAATTTCCATGTCAGATTCTGTTAATTCATATATTCTTTCTCTTATCAAGAATAGACTAAAGTGCATATGATCTTCTTGAACGAATTGCTTTTTTATACCCTCTGCAATCAGATTTTTGAAAGGAAACTCAACTATAATCTTTTTGTCTCCTGTTGTTTCATAAAGAGTTCCTCGGGCTACAATCAGGCCAAGGAGATAAGAGACATCCGGATCCAAATAGTTTTCGGTTATTTTCATAACTCAGATTACACTTTTGGCTTTTGGAATATCAGCAGATATTCATGGATTTTATTTACTCGGAAAACGGAAGGATAGCCAAGTGGCCTCAGCTCGCTGTAATCATTTCTTCTATCCCAAATGATAATATCATCTAAAATGAATCCTATCTCTCTCATGAAATTGATAACATCCAAATGGTAAGCATAGAATTTTGACTTTTTTCTCAAATCCATTACCACAATAATGCAGTACGCTCCCTTTTTTAATATTGCATGAACTTTCGTAAATATGTTTTTTAACTCCTGTAAAAATCTTTCATAATTATGGATATTTCCCAAGTTATTCTCAACTTCATCATAATTCTTGATTTCCTTATTATCTGCCGTGCGTTTTTCACTTAGAATATCCCAGTAAGGTGGTGAAGTAATGCAGATATCCATAGATTCCTTTTCTAGATATTCATCAATTCTCCGCGCATCACAAAGATGAATATCAGGTCTTTGATCGCCGGAAACAAACATTTGCATCTGATAAGAAATTCTGTTCATGGCAATTTCTACATACCTTTCTGAAATCTCAAAACCAATTCCCTTCTTATTTAATTGTTGTGCAGCGATTAAAGTGGATCCTACTCCAACAAATGGATCCAAGACCTTGTCTTGCTCCTTGGTTGTAAATGCTTCAATCAGTCGCTTGGCAAGTTGAACAGGAAACATAGCAGGATGTTTCAACTTAATTTCTTCCGGAGATTTTTTAATGTCATTCCAAACGCTTATTGAATACTGAAGCCAAGTTTTTCCATCTAACTCATTAGCTCTCTTTCTTGAACTGGCTTTTTTTACTTTCTTGTCTTCCTGAAAAATGTCTGGCATTCTTGTTGTTTTGCCCACTTGCACTCCTTTTTGGCTAAAAGTGATACAACCGTCATAAACTTATTTTAATAGTAACCAAATTCCTAAATCTTTGCAAGGGTTTTATGAGAAAAATCTGGGAAGGATTTAAGATTTATATCCAAACTCCCGGTATAACCTTTCCGCAGAATTTACATTTGCCATCCCTCAAATTCATCTGAGTGATGGTATAACCGACTCTTCCTATGACCACCTCTTTACAATCGGGGCAATAGGTATTTTCTCCCGGGTGACCGGGGACGTTTCCCACATAGACGAAGTTCATTCCCTCCTCCTGGGCGATCTCTCTGGCTCTCTGGAGGGTGGATACCGGGGTGGGAGGAAGGTTCTTTAAAAGATACATCGGGCTGAAACGGGTGAAATGAAGAGGAACGTCCCTACCCAACTCCTTGACCATCCATTGGCACATCCTTCTTATGTCGCTAAAATTATCGTTTAAGGTGGGCACCATCAGATATACTATCTCATACCAGATGTTATTTTTCGCTAAATCCACTAAAGCATCCATCACCGGCTTGAGTTTGCCCCTGCAGATATTTTGATAATATTCCTCGGTAAACCCCTTGAAATCCACCTTGATGGCGTCCACCTCCCTTATCAGCTCCAGCCAGGGATCATGATTTATATATCCAGCGGTGACCACCACGCTTTTGATTCCTCTCTTTCGGCCGGCAACTGCACAATCCAGCATATATTCGTAGAATACCACCGGCTCAGAATAGGTGTAGGCGATGGAGCTGGATCCACTCTCCTGGGCATAGGAAGCAATCTCTTCAGGGGGAAGATAATAGGACCTCACCTGCTCTGGTCTGACCTGGGAGATCTCCCAGTTTTGGCAGAACTTGCAATTGAGATTGCAACCTGCGGTGGCGATGGAGAAGGCATTCGTTCCGGGAAGAAAATGGAAGAAAGGTTTCTTCTCGATTGGGTCCACATGTGCAGAACAAGGATAGGAGTGAACCAAGGTATAATAGATTCCATTTTGATTTTCTCTGCAACCACAATATCCCCTCTCTCGATCTCCCACCTTACAATTTCGCGGACAGAGCTGACATTCGATCTCTTTGTTCTCCAGCTTCTTGTAATACTTTGCCTCCACATGAGAGAGACCTGTCTGGACGGGCGAAGCGGAAACCTTCTGGGATCCACCAAGAAAAAAGCCTCCGGAGAAGATTTGCGGAAACATCGCTCCCCCGGCTGCCGCCAAGGAACATTTCAAAAATCGCCTTCGATTGAGCTTGATCGTAATATTGTTTCTCCGTTTGGTTGAACTCTGCATCGACAGTTTCCATCCAGATTTTCAGATTACTTTCCTCATCAGTTCAATCTCCTGCAAACTGGCTTTTCCCAACTTATGATCTGAATCTGCCGCAGTGAAGATATGCTTGGGCTTTCTGCCAGCTTTCCTTAGGCTGGATAGACCCCTCTTTTTCCTGATTTTATCTATGATCTGATATCCCACAAAGTCCACTGCCACTGGATCATCTCCCACGATTATCCCACCAAAAATTTCTGCCCACTGAGAATGATATGATGGTCCTCCATTATACTGAACCCTTAAAGCGTCACATACTATCAACCTTTGTTGCCTTCTTATCATCGGCACGGTATTTAGATCGGCAATATATGGATCACATTCATTATCATGATATTTATTGGGATTATGAATGGCTCCGAAAAAGTTTTTCAAGGAGCAGGTGATACCTGATAGGCCATGATCCTTCAAAACCGGCAGGTTCAGTTGGGCATTGGTAAACTCCTCCACCACTCGGCTGAGCAGACTGCCTATGCTTCTGTGGTCGATCAAGCTACGGGAATAACCCACACCGCGAGCATCGGTGCCAAGACATAGGAAATCACCTTTATCAAAATTTAAAGGGAATCCTACCTCCTTCAGTTCATGGGAAGATCGGTCCCAAATAATAACGTTTTTGTCCTTTACTCCCATACCTTTTAACAAACTTACAATTTCTAAAGCCAATTCTGGGTGAGTGGATGCCATCGGTCCTGCCAGACAATTCACCTTTAAACCTACGTGATCCTTGGGCGAAAAGAAATGTCTCAATGCTTCCTCGGGTTCTGATTCAGATGTGAGCATACAAAGTCCATCCCTGACCATGCGAGATAAAATCTCTTTGTCCACTTTTCCAGAGGCGCTGATCACCTTTGAACTTTTGATAACTATCACTCGGGACTTATCCAAGATTACCCCAACAAAGTTTGAGGTTTCTATCAACAAAAAACTGCACTAAAAATTTGTTCTCTATTTATACGAAATACGCCTTGGGAACTCAGACTATTGGGGTGTCAGAATTCCTCTTACCTAAAAGCGGACTGATCCCCTTTATCAAAGAAGAATTCTATCTTTCCGGAGACGGATTTTTGGAGCAATAAAGAGCAACATTTCGTTCTTCTTTTTGAGGAATGAAGAAAAAAGAAAAATAAAACGATGCAAAAGTTGCATGTTTTCTTATACAAGCTCAAATTATATTTTCATTATAAGGGAGGGTAGATTATTAATGTAAAAAACTTTAAGTTCTAGGCTTTAATTTTTGAATTTACGACATCTTTCACTCCATCTTCTGTTATATAAGCGGTGACCAATTCAGCTGGGGTTACATCAAAAGCCGGAGAGTAAACTTTCGTTCCTTCAGGGGCAACTCTTTTTCCGAACCAGTGGGTTACCTCTTCAGGCGATCTTTGTTCTATTTTTATTTCTTTACCATGAGAGAGGGTAAAGTCGAAGCTGGAGCTGGGCGCTGCCACATAAAAGGGAATTTTATGAAAATGAGCTAAGACTGCAAGATTGTATGTGCCAATCTTGTTAGCCACATCTCCGTTACCTGCTATTCTGTCAGCGCCCACAATTACGCAATCTATCTTTTTATCTTTCATCACAGAGGCAGCGGTGTTGTCGGAGATCAGGGTCACATCTATTCCCTGCTGTTGAAGCTCCCACACGGTAAGCCTTGCTCCTTGAAGCACCGGTCGAGTTTCATCGGCAAATACGGCGATTTTCTTGCCTTGCCAGAAGGCGGTATAAAGAATTCCCAAAGCAGTTCCAATTCCCCCGGTAGCCAAGGCTCCGGCGTTACAATGGGTCAGAATAGTATCGCCATCCTTTAACAAATTTGCCCCGAACTCTCCGATCCTTTTGCACATGCGTTTGTCTTCCTCATGGATCAAGATAGCCTCTTGAAGAAGAAGCTGATTTAGCCTACTAAGTTTTTCACCTTTATTTTTTTCTACCACCATCCTCATTCTTTTCAAAGCCCAGAAAAGGTTGACCGCGGTGGGACGGGTGTTAGCTAAGGTCAAAATGACGTGATCCAATCTCTTTTCATACTCTTTAAGGTTTTGAAGATTTTGATTGAACATCCCCACCACCACTCCGAAGGCGGCGGCAATGCCGATTGCGGGTGCGCCCCTCACCTTCAGATCTTTTATCGCAGAGGCAACCTCCTCTACGCCATAGCAATCCAGGTATACCTCCTCCTCTGGAAGCCTGGTCTGGTCTAAAACTTTGAGGTGATCTCCCGTCCATTCTATGGTTTTAAAATTGAGCTTATCTGAGGGCAACATTTTTCCCCTTTCTTTTTCCATTAGGTTTTAAGCCCTTTTAGGGGGATCAACTTCCGCTCAAAGAAAGTCCTTAAGATGAGCCTTACTCTCCAATGATTTGGACCACAATCTCTCTTTGTCTTCTCCGATTATCGAAGTCTATCAGGATGATCTGCTGCCAGGTACCTAAGATCAGCTCACCCTTCACGAAAGGGACGGTGAAAAAGGACTTTATCAAAGCCGCTCTTAAGTGAGCATAACCGTTTCCATCTCCCCAAGTTAGATTATGATGATAATCATCCCCCTTAGGAATCAACCTTTCAAACAGGGCGGGCAAATCCTTAAGCAATCCTGGCTCATATTCTGTTGTGGTTATCCCGGCGGTGGAGCCCGGCACAAACACGGTCAAGATTCCGTTGGAGAGCCCTGCCTCTTTTAACGCATCACCAACCTGCGGGGTGATGTTTTTTATGTCTGTATCCCCTTTCGTCTTGACTGAAAAAGACTTCGTTATTACGGCCATCTGAACATGACTCCAAAAGATAAAGGATGATATTAAAGGGTTCAGCAGAACTTAAGAAACCAAAAATGCCTCAAAAGTCAAGCGAAATCAAAAAATGTCGATCCCTTTTCTCCCTTGTTAAGAGCCCCATGATGTTTTAAGAAATAGGATTTAATTCCCAACTCTTCTATAATTATACAATCCGAATTGTAATATCAAAATCTTAATCTGAGATCAGATGAATCGTATTCCTCACGGGATACCCGGTGTGTATTCGTCCTTTCAAAAAGGAAAGAATTCTGTTGATTTTTTTTCAATAAATTTTTACTTATAATATGGATAAGATAAATCAGTAAGGATAAGTAAACGAAAGGGGAAGTTTTGAACCTACAGTTTCCCCAGGATAAGAACCAGCCCTTTGTGGGGAGAGAAAACGAGTTGAAGCTTCTTGAAGGGTTCTTTAAAGATATTCTGGAGAACCGGGGTAGTTTCGTCCTAATTGAGGGGGAGACCGGAATAGGAAAAACCAGATTGGTGGATCAATTTGTGGATATGATAAAACCTCGGGGAGCCATGGTAATTCGAGGTCATGGATATCACAAGGAAATCTCCTCTTATCGGCTTTTTTCTGAGATGCTTCGTCACTACTTCTCCTCGATCAATTACGACACCCGATACTTAGCACCTCTTTTAGACAATTTGACCATTGCCCTTCTGCAAAAGATAGTCCCGGAGCTGGGGGATTTCGTTCCCTTTGATATCTCTCGTATCACCACCCCTTCCATGTCACCACCAGAGGAGAAACAGAGATTTTATGATACGCTTTTGCTTTTCTTTTCTAAGCTCTCCTATCGTTATCCTTTGATCTTGAACATTGAGGATCTTCACTGGTTGGAGCCAGATACCTTGGAACTTTTAAGATATCTTGTCACCAATTTTAGGAAATTCCCCATTTTGGTAATCGCCACCAGCCGGGATGCCAAGCCGGGCTCCTTTACCGAAGGATGGGTTAGAAATTTAGAAGATCAAAGAATAGTCCATAGGGTGAAACTTGGTAATCTGGCTCCAGAGGAGGTGAGGAATATGGCTAAATCTTTCTTTGGCCAGGAGGTGAGCGAAAAGTTCTTTAAGTGGCTTTCAGACTATACTGCTGGCAATCCCTTATTCATAAATGAAACTCTAAGGTCGGGGATGGAGCAAGATACCTTCTTTTTTGACCCTGTGGAATCAAGGTGGGAGATAAAGGAAGAATACTCGGAGAAGATAATTGAGCCAGCCACCCTGCAGAGCGTGATCGGCCATAGATTGAAAGGTGTAGATAAATCCTCCCAGAAGGTGTTGTCGGTTGCTGCGGTAATCGGAGACCGATTCGATCTGGAAACGTTGCGGAAACTTATAAGCATCTCCTCCACCCAGTTAAAAAGAACGGTAGGAGATCTGATTGTAAGAAATCTCATCCAGAAAATTTCAGAGGAGGGGAAAATATCCTATCGCTTTGCCCATCATATCGTCCGTCTTCACATCTACCAAGGTCTTACCCCGGAATTCAGGGAGAGAACTCATCAAAAGATAGCCACCTTTCTGGAGAAAGATAAAACCAAAGCCAAACTCTCGCAAAAGGTGGAGGATTTAGCCTATCATTTCAGTCGAGGGAAAATGGATCGAGGATGTTTGAAAAAAAGCGTTAAATATTTGATCCAAGCTGGAGAAAAGATGCAAAAACAATACTCAGAGACCAAGGCGGAGCAATATTTTCTTCAAGCTTTTAAGCTTTTAGAGAGCCTTCCCTCCTCCAAAGAAAAACATTCCAGATCGCTTAAGCTTCTGGAGGCTTTGGGTGACGTTCAAAGCAGAATAGGTAAATCCGACTTCGCCATACGATCTTATAGGGAGGCTTTGAAGCTTGGAGATCAGCACAAGCTATTGGTTTGGCTGAAAAAAGCGCAGATATATCGAAAGATAGGGTATGTGTATCATTCGATAAGCGACTACCCTAAGGCTATCTCCTATTATGAGCGAGCCCTGAAGGAATTGAAGGAGGTCTCCTCCGATGTGGAACGTGAGGAATACATCACCATCTGTAATTGTTTGGGTCTGAGCTATGTCATGAAGGGAGAACACCAGAAGTGCATCCATTGGTCTGAGAAGGCCGTTCGACTTTCACAGAGAAGGAGGCATCTGCCTTTGATAGAAAAAAGCTACAACAATTTAGCCTGGGTAGCTTACAGTGAGGGGAAATACGATCAAGCCATAAAGCATCTGAATCGATGCTTGGAGATTCAACAGAAGGTGCAGGATAAATCGAGGTTATCCGCCTTGAAGATCAACTTGGGAGTGATTCATCTTAACCTGGGACAATATGATAAAGCAGAGGATTATTATTATAAAGGTTTAAATCTGGCTGAGGAGATGGCTAACCTATCGTGGAAGGGGATCATCTACAATAATCTGGGAGTATTATATAAGGATCGAGGTGAATGGGAAAAGGCGCTCGCCTTTCTAGAGAAGAGCTTGAAGATCAGAGAGCAGTATGGCGACCGCAGGGGAATGGTCTCAGCTTTAGACAACCTGGGAGCAACTTTTCTGGCGCAGGGTCAAATACAGAAGGCTTTAGACTACTTAGACCGGAGTTTTGCCATCTGCAAGGAGATTGGAGCGAAGGATATTCTACCTTTGATTCAATCTGATTTAGCAGAGGTTCATTTTCAGCTTAATCATCACGAAAAAGCCATCACCTTAGCAGAGGAAGCCTTAGAGTTGGCTACCAAACAGGCTTCGAAGTTAAGCTTGGGAATCACCAAAAGAACCTTGGGACGATTTTACTTCTCTCTTGGGGAATGGAAGAAAGCCGAGAAACTGCTTCGGGAAAGCAAAGCCATCTTCGAAGAGATGGGTTCTCCCTTTCAATTGGCTCAGACTTTGGAATGCCTCGGTGTGGGCTGGGCTAAAAGGTCTGCTCCATTCGAATCAAAGGAAAAGGATAATCTGATTCGAAAAAGCATCAAAACCTTGAATCGGACCATCCAGATACTAAGTGGACTTAATTTTCATAAAAGGCTCACCTTACTAAAAGAACGAATTAAAAAGGAACGTCTGGAATCGGAGCTGGCTCCCATCCTAAGGGAAATCGATCGAAGAGCCGTTCAGGTGAGGGGTAAAAAGATGGAAAGAGGACTTCAACCAAAAGTTACTGTGAGCATAAGTGGCGACTTAATGGATCATCTTCGTATCTACTGCTTTGGAAGGCTCAGGGTCTATCGACCATATGAGACCGAGGAGGTTCCGGTAAGGGAATGGGGGTCGATCAAGGCTAAGCAGATTTTAGCTTATCTGGTGGTTAAGGATACCAAAAAAATTGGCGTCACCCGGGATAAGCTGGTGGATGCCATCTGGCCAGAAATCGATCCTCGAAGTTTGGGCAATACCTTCCACGTAACCCTCTCTCATCTTAGAAAGGCGATCGAGAAACGAAAGGGCGAGTATCTTACCTCGCAGGCTGGGGTCTACCGATTAAACTGGGAAGGGAAGATCTGGTCGGATACAGGGGAGTTTTTATCCCGTCTAAAGGAGGCCTCTCGTTATCAAAGCCAGGGAAAGGTCCATTTGATGGATTTAGAATACCGCAAAGCTGCGGAACTTTACTCCTCTGATCTTTTAGAGGATTTTTATGAACGATGGACCGAGGAGACCAGAGATGAATACCGGCAGAAGTATAACGTGGTCTTCCGGAGACTGGCCCAGTCAGCCTGGGATAAATCTGATTACGAAAGCTGTATCCGTTATCTTCAGTCCCTGCTTTTATCTGATCCCACGGATGAAGACGCGCACCAAATGATAATGCTCTCCTACGCCCTTCTGGGGAATCGCACCTCCGCCATACGGCAATTCAAGGTGTGCGAGAATAACATGAGAAGATACTTAGAGATTGAACCCGCGCCAGAAACGGTGGACCTTTACAAAAAGATCAAACACGGCAACCCCAAAGATTACAGAAAGTTGCTCAGTCTGGTCTGAAAGACCGATCTTTTGATTTTTTTGCCTTTTTATTTACCGTGGTTCTTGATAATTGAGAGGAAGCCACACCCCGCATTTGAGTTTATACGGCCAGTTGTTCTTCTAATAAATCCGTAGTAACTCAAATGATTCAAATGAACAAATCACCTGTTCGCTTCCGTAAACTGGAAAGGGAAGAAATAGGGTGAGAAATAAAAATGAAATTCCTCTCTCTGCAAATACTCACTTTGATTAAAAATGGAGCTTTTTATGAAGATCGTAACCTACCGGGAATTACAACCCAAGGATGAGATCATGATGTTGATGGAGCTTGCTTTCTGGTGGCCCATCTGTCCCCCGGACATGGAAGAAAGGATACGCACGGACACAAGACTGAAAACAGGTCCGGTTGGATTCTGTGCTGTGAAGGATGATCGACTGGCTGGTTTTGTCGGGGTGATGAACCTTCCTACCAAAACCATTGAAAACGAAACAGAAACTGTGGGAGGCATCTGGGGAGTGGCAACCAATCCAGAATTCGCCAAGCAGGGAATCTGTAAAATTCTTTTAGAGGAAGCACATAATTATTTTCAGGCACAAAGATATCGCTTCTCCTTTCTCTGTACTGGTCGGACCATAATAGCTTATGATATCTACAAAAAATTGGGCTATGCCGAAGTCCAGGCTATAAATCAATTCCCAGGTGTCTATAAAGTTTTTAGTGAAACTGAATCTGTTTTCAAAACAACCTCAACTCTTCTTGACTCTGAAAAGATCTATCACATCTATGAAGAATTTATGAAGGATAAGACAGGATTTGCCATCAGACAAAAAGATTTTGTGAAGATGTTTGCTCACCGGAGAAGATTTGACCCAGCCAAATCGATCCAGAAGGAGAAGGGATACGCTTTGTTGTCAGAACGCCAAAACGTGATCTTAGTCCAGGATTTAGTGGCGCTGGATGATCTCACCTGTGAGGAGCTGGTTGACCAGATAGAGCAAATTGCCAGAGGCGGGGTGATCGACCGTCTGGTTGCAGACCAAAAGCTCCTCGGCATATATGAAGCTAAAGGATATAAAGTGCAAAAAAGAGACGACAGCGTTCTAATGGTAAAGAAGCTGACAGATGCCGAAATCGAAGAAGTTTACGGAAAATCCTTATACATTTCTGCGCTGGATTGGTTTTAAAATCACGCAAAAGGAAGAAAGTGATGCTCGACTCTTTCGGATTT
>JAOZNS010000021.1:0-10856 GCA_029933635.1 Candidatus Zixiibacteriota bacterium
AAACCATGCCACCAGGCAGGTGCCAGTCTGATTTGATGAAAGAGATATTTACCTCTCCTCCTTAAAGTCCTCCTCTCCACAAAGTGGAGAGGGGGAAACAGGTCACTTGACTCAAATGAGGGGTGAGGTCAAAACAGGGACAAGTCATGAATTGCCCCTCGTTCACCCAGAGATAAAATTGGCAAAAAATAAAATGGGGATGGATATGAGAAAAGCCGAGGTGGAAACATTATTGAAAAGTTTTGTCAACAAGATGAAGAAAACTTATGGGAAAAATCTGATTTTTATCATCCATCACGGAAGCTGGGCCACAGGCGAAGCAAATCCAGAAAGCGATATCGATACTCTGGTCATGCTGGAGAAGATAACCAAAAGGGAGCTGGATAAGTTGAGAGGTGTATTGAGTCAAGATAGGTTTAAAAGGATGAACGTGCTTTTGTTCTCCCGACTGGATATGAATAATTTCGTCCCCTACAAACGCCATCAGTTTCACTATGGAGCAAAACCACTTTTTGGGAAATGCCCCCTGCCTGAACCAACTAAGGAGGAGATGATCCTGGAGATGGGAGTCATTGCTGACAAAGTAGGCTATTGGAGCAAATTCCTATACACCCATCTCCATCTGGCTGAGAACGTGGCTCGAAAAATGTATTGGAGATTCAGAGAGGCAACAGTTGCCCTGAAAGTATATGTTCAATGGAAAACCGGTGAATTTCCCACAACCAGAAGAAGGCTAAAAAAGCTGTTGGATGATCCTGAAGATAAACAGATCGTTGAAATAGTCGAGCAATGGGAAAAAAACAAAGAAAAATATGAAAAAAACCCGGATCCCCTTCTAATAAAGGGATTGAATTTTTCACAAAGAATTTTAAAAAAAATCGAGCCAGCCTTGAGGAATAAAAGGAAAGAGGGATCATCTAAGCTCAGAAACCCTCTCACTTAAAAAATGGCTTTCTCCATTTCAATTGCTGAACGTCTTGATAAGAGGCAGTCTCTTAAAGACTTAATTTGGTTGGCATCTTGAGAACCTCACCCTCTATAGGGAGGGCTTCCAGCCCTGTCCCGTGGATTTTGCGAACAAAAGGAGTTTTTTAAAGATATCCCAAAAACTGCTTGACAAAATAATCCAACCTCATATATTAATGCAAATTCTAAAGAGAAAAAATCTTGGTTAAGTGGTTATTAATAAATGAGGAAGTCTCGAACTTGAAGTTATATAATTAAAGAGAAAGGAGGTTGTGCGTAAATGAGAAGGAGGATTTGGATTATTGCACTTCTGGTTCTGCCGAGTTTGTTTCTCTTTTTGGGATGCGGTGGAGAGCCGACCAAAGAGCTGGCAGCTGCTAAGGATGCTTTGGAAAAAGCCAAAGCGGCTGAGGCGGATAAATATGCTTCAGATCTTTTCACCCAGGCTGAAAATTCCATCACCGAGGCTGAGAATTTGATTGCTCAGAAAAAATATGGAGAGGCAAAGAAGCTTTTGTTGGATGCCAAGGCAGTGGCTGAGTCGGCGGCATCTCAGGCGAAGGTGAACAAAGAAAACACGAAAACAGAGGTGGAGGATTTCTTCGTTGCAATCGACAAGGCGATGAAGCAACTTAAAGAAACCCAGGATCTGGCAAAGCAGTGGAAAATTCCCAAAAGCAAAAGAGAGCTCTCTGCGGAATGGTCCAAGTGGAATGAGAATCTCGAAAAAGCACGTAAAGAGTATGACAGCGGAAATTACAACAGCGCTAAAAAATTAGCCTCAGGAATTCATCAGGAGATAACCCAAAAGGATAACGAGCTCAGAGAGATGATAATGGCCAAACAAAAGTAGCCGGGTGGCCCTCGCTTTCGCTTTAGTTAAACCAGAAGCAACCGCCATAGTAAGAGGTTGTCAGGTTCTAATTAGACTTAGCTTTAGTTTTAAACTTTATGAGAAGGGATCAGAATCTTTCTGATCCTTTTGTTTTGTCATGGGAAGAAGTTTTTCCCCTCTTCGGAGGATGGGGTGAATTTTTGAAGAAAAAAAGCAAAGGAGGTGGTCAGCTCCCGTCCCCTTAAAGCTGACCAGATCCCCCAAAGGGGGAATTTCCCTCTCTTTGCTTTTTGTCGCCTTGAAAGCCTCTGTTCGTCAGCTTACCTAAACTGCAATCCCCATAACTTTGCCTAAATCTTGTTTGAAAAATAATTGCTTTATACTATCGTCAGGCCTTGTGTCAAAACCTGTCATTAAATTTTTAGTTTTTTGAATATAAAATAATTTTGATCTTTTCTGTGCTGATTTGGATGTAAAGAAAAGATTTTCCCTTAGACATCCAGAAGGACACTCCTCCTGGGAAGAGGAACACCGGTGGAAAAAGGTTCATGCAAATATTAGAAGGAGGGGAAAAACAAATTTTTTTCGAGTTTGAATGCCAGCTTACCCATAAAATCGGCTCATCTTTTCTATGCTCGATTTAATCTTTTGTTTCAGCTCTTTGGGTGCCAGCACCTTTGCATCCTCGCCAAATCCCATAACCCACCGATATATCTCATCTATTCCAGCAACCTTTATCTCATAGATTAATGACCCATCTTTCAGTTTGGTCATCTTCTCGGAAGAATGATGTTGCCCGGATTCAATCACCTTCGCACCAATACCCCTGAATTTGATCTTTACTCGCACTGGTTCTCCCTGATAAAGATCCCAGCTATCCTTGAAGAAATCCGATAACGAGAAGTCTTTCTTTCTTTGAAAACTTGAATCAACAAAGGTGATTTTTTTTATGCGGTTGAGTCGGAAGAGCCTGATCTTCTTTCGTGAATGACAGAATCCAATCAGATACCAGCTATGATGCCGAAAGATCAAACTATAGGGATCCACCTGGCGCAAGCTTTCCCCGGATTGAAGGGACTCATATGTGATCTTGATGCTCTTTTGACTTAAGATTGACTGCTCAATTAGCTTAAACAAAAGGCTCAACTTGGAAGAACCGGATGTGGATTTGATGTTCACCGAGGTGATATCCTTAAGCTTGTCCAGATCCTTTCTTACCGATGCACTTAAATTGGCCTCTATTTTTGCCAGCACACTTTTTGCCTGTTTTCGTAGAAAGCTTTGGTTTGCAAAGACCGAGGAGGAAAGAGCAGTTTTTAAAATCAAGTACTCGTCCAAGGTCAGATTCAGAGGGGGGAGGTAGGCGTCTGAAAGAAGTCGATAGCCTTTATCAAAGTATATGGGAATTTTAGCCGATGAGAGGGCAGTTATATAGCGATAAATGGTTCTCTCTGAGACCTCGCATTCCCGGGCTAATTGGCTGGCCGACATCCCCGGTCTTCCCCTTAACAGATTCAAAACATGCAACAATCGGTCATACTTAGACATCCTGAATTCCTTTCATTTTGAACATAAAATTTTCCAGAAAGAATATCCAAATTGCCTAATTATTTGATGGTCGAATCTATGTTCTTGGGGACGGTTTGAAGAGACTAAAATTGAAGCAATGGTACGCAGTTACTCTAACTCTAAAACAAAAACCTCCCATTCCAGCTAAAAAAATCACTTCCATGTGATCGGGTGATATCAGAACTCTAAAAGCATCTCTTCGGTGGTTGAATTACTTATTTGGATCTGTTATCACTTAAACATCTTTAATATACAAAATATCTGCAAACAGGCAAGAAAATTTTTAAAAGATTTGTAATGGACGAGGTGAACATCTGTATGTAAAATTGATTTGTCTTGGAAAGACAAAAGGTGTATCTTTTCCAGCAAAATTCCAAATTTTTTCTTGATAGAAAACTTTTTAGATTTATTTTCTTAATTAGAAAAATATGAAATTTTCTGTTGCTAACAATAGTATAAGGTTTCACAGCTCAAGCAGATATAAGGGCTGCTTAACAAAAAAGCTACTAAACAAATATGGAAAACAATAATGATGAAAATAAAACCCATTCCACTTTTTGGGGTTGTGGTCTTCCTATCATTGGTAATTTTCAACCTGCTCTTATTGCAAAAAATCAGACATTCCGAAAAGCACTTAACCAACTTTCAGCAATGACAAACTTCTCCTCTTCATTTTCTCCTTTGCTCATTGTAGGAGATAAGCCTTTCTGTTTCACCTTCTTGAATCCTGAAACAAAGGAGCCCTATCACCCTAAATTGGTCTTGCTGATATTCTTCTCCACAAATGATTGTGTAACCTGTCTTCAGGAAGCTTCTTTGTGGGAGGATCTGCAAAAAGAGTTTTATCCCAAAGGGCTGAAGGTGTTAGGAATGGTTCATTCCAATGACTTCTTGCAGATGGATGCATTTGCAAAAGCGGAAAGTTTGAGTTTCCCAATCATATATGTGGATAGCATTTATATAAAACAGCACATTGGAATACCCAGCACTCCATTCAAGGTTCTCCTGGATAGCACCCTGATCGTGGTTTATCTTAATGGACCGAATAGCGAATTAGAGGGTCAACTCAGGTTCAAAGCTGTGATAGAAAAGTGGTGCGAGCTTTCGCTTTAAATCTTAGCGATATCGGCATGGCCTTAGCTCACGCCGCTGAATCTTCCTTCACCACCGGTATAACGAAGGATCAGGTTCCCAACTATCCATCTAAAACTCCCTTTTCATTCATATCGCAGGGAAACTATGGGATCCAGCCTGGCTGCACGATAGGCGGGATATATTCCGAAGATCAGTCCCACCGAGACGGAGAAGGAAAATCCCAAGACCAGCCAGAACAGCGAAACTCCAGCAGGCAGGGGCGAAACTGCGGCTACAATTTTACCTAAGAGCAGACCAATTACAATTCCCAAGATTCCACCGCTTCCGCTCAGGGTCATCGCCTCGATAAGAAATTGCCACAAGATGTCTTTCTTTCTTGCTCCGATTGCTTTACGAATGCCTATCTCTCTTGTCCTTTCGGTTACTGAGACCAACATTATATTCATCACCCCCACCCCCCCGACCAGAAGCCCGATGGACGAGATAATCACCATCACCATGTAGATTGCCTTGGTGATATTCCGATACATATCCATCAAGTCGTCCTGTGTGGCGATGGCAAAATCGTTGGGCTTATCCGCTGAAAGTCCCCGTCTGAGTCGCATCACCTGGGTGATCTCGTCGATAGCCTGTTCCATAAGCTCCGGGCTTTTGGGCTTAGCCACCAAGAGAAGTTCCTTTTCCTCCGGATATAGCTTCTTGAAAGTATCGTATGGCAGGAGGACAAAATTGTTCTGACTCTCTCCTAAGATTGAGGGTCTTTTTTCCATGATTCCGATGACGATAAATCTCTTAGGAGCGAAGTTTCGCCCACCAATTTTGATCTGTTTGCCAATTGGGTCCAGATTGGGGAAAAGTGCCTCAGCCACGTCCTGTCCCAAAACTGCCACCATGGCCCGATAATTCACATCGCTTTTGGTGAAAAACCTTCCTTCCTCGACATAGTTGTTATTAACCACCTCATACTCTGGAAGAACCCCGATTAACTCAAATTGGCTGACTTTATTGTCTTTATATTTTACCGTCTTGGGTCCGGGACCCCAGTTTTGTGGCGAAACTGCTTCAACTGAGGGACAAAGCTCTGCCACCGCCATGGCATCCTCAAAGGTTATGGGCTTGCGTTTTCTTTCCTCCTCGGAGCGCCGCCCCAGCTGAATTCCGATCTTATACTTGGTGACATAGATAACGTTGGAGCCCAACGATTCAATCTGCCGAGCCATGCTTCTGTTAAGCCCGGTTATTATGGAGACCATGGCGATGACCGTGGTGACTCCAATCAAAACTCCCAAAACGGTCAAAAAGGCTCGCAATTTATGAGTCTTGATCGCTGCCATAGCCATCAAAAGGCTTTCTTTTATTTCGAAGATGTTCATGGTCTTTTAAAGTTAAGAAAGAGACTTCCTCAAACCACTCTTGTTGGGACTGGGTTTGAAATCCGCCTCCTTTCCGGACAGGGGTACAACCTCTGTCCGAGTATGGATGAAAGTTTTTGTCCCATCTCATAATCCCCTTATATCCCCCTTTAATAAAGGGGAACTTAAGGTGGATTTCATAATATAATCCCCCAAGCCGCCGTTTCGCCTAACGTTCTGCGGATAAAAGAAGTTGCCCAAGGCAATTTGGGGAAATCTTTGATTTCCCTTTTATCCGCTGTTATCGGAAGTTGTGCTTTGTTAATCAAGTTTAGATTTATAAAAACCACATTTCACTTTCTTGGGATTCTTTAAGGCCCTTTCCAGACTTTTTTCTAAATGATCGCTTAAAAGTTATGAAAAGTTCATTTAATAAAATATCTAATCCCTCAGGATCCTCGCTAAATCTCACGCTGACCGGTTTTGTTACTCCTGGATTAGAAGAAACCTCTCTCTACCAAATTTGCTCCTGGTGCAATATCTTTTTCTTGAAATAGTCTTAAAGGATTAGTTTCCAATTTCAGTTTATAGGCTTTATAATAAAACTCTGAACTGCAACAATCTTCTATATCTCTCCCAGCTACAGCAGATATTTCTGTCAATATACCATATCCTCCAGTCATGAAAAGAAGAGTATTCAAATAAAGATCATCTCCAGAATCACCAACAGCAAAAGCAGATGTTGAAATAGAAGCATATGCAATATCTCTTTTTTCTCGAGAATAACCCTTTAAAAATCTGTTCAATTCACGTTTATTAAATTCGCCAATAAATGAATAAATTAGATTGTCTAATGTTATTATTCTTTTTCCAGAATGAGAAATAATTGGTTTCTTTCTTTTCCAACCCCAACACTAATTGCCCTGCCTGAAAGGTCTACAAAAGAACCGAGCAAACCATAAGGTTATTCTGAGAAAGGCAAATCTTTGTTTAAACCAATTTCGAATCTATGACGAACACCATAAAACTGAAAACCATATTCTTCTATTCTTTCTAGTTTATAGACCAAATAGGAAGATCGGTGTCTCTGTCTAACAACACAGACACTTTCCCCCTCTTTTGTTGGGAGGGAAGAACTCATTTTAAGGGAAAATCCCCCTTGTTCTTGTCGCCTCTGCTACCCTGCCGATAGCAATCATATAAGCAGCAGTTCTCATATCGACTTTTTCTTTTTCTGCTAAGTTGCGGGTGTTCCTATAAGCGCTAATAAGTTTTTCATCAAGTTTGCCAACAACCGTTTCATACGCCCACTGCTCTCTCTGTATGTTCTGCACCCATTCAAAATAACTTGCAATTACTCCGCCTGCATTAGCAAGGATATCCGGGACAACAATTATGCCTTTTTCGTAAAGGATTCTATCTGCGTCAGGTGTTGTTGGACCATTTGCACCTTCTACAACAAACCGAGCCTTAATATCTCCTGCATTCTCCATAGTAATCTGATTCTCTAAAGCAGCGGGGATCAAAATATCTGTCTTGACTTCAAGTATGCTTTCTTTTGGTGAAACATGCTCTGCTTTATCATATCCTTCGAGAAGAAGTTTATTCTTTTTGGCATACTTTTTTGCATCCTCAACATCAATTCCATCAGGATTGTATATAGCTGTAGATATATCGCTTATTCCAATTATTTTTACTCCTTTCTCAACAAGGATTCTGGCTGCGTGATAACCAACATTTCCAAAACCCTGCACCACAGCTGTCAAACCTTTTGGTTCAAGACCTTCATCTTTTACAGCTCCCATTGCTATAACCACAACACCCCTCCCAGTTGCTTCATCTCTTCCGTGACTGCCACCCAAAAAAGTAGGTTTTCCTGTAACAACCCCAAAAACATCCCGCCTTTGCCCCATGCTATATGTGTCAAGCATCCAGGACATTACCTGCGCATCTGTGTTCACATCAGGTGCAGGAATATCAACATCAGGACCAATAATATCACTTATTTCATAAGTGAAACGTCGTGTCATTCTTTCAAGTTCAGCTCTTGACATCTTGCTTGGGTCACAAAGAACTCCCCCCTTTGCCCCACCAAAAGGAACATCTACAAGGGCAGTTTTCCAAGTCATCCATGAAGCTAATGCTCTTACTTCGTCTAGACTAACCTTTGGACTAAATCTTAAACCTCCTTTATACGGTCCGCGAGAATTATTATGCTGGACCCTATAGCCAGTAAACATCTTTACACTCCCGTCATCCATCTTGACAGGAAAATCAACTGAAACATTTCTATCAGGAGTCTTCAGAAATTCTCTCATCCAAGGTTCTAGGTCAAGTTTATCTGCAGCACGGTCAAACTGCATCTGTGCTATTTGGTAGGGATTTAGGTTTTCCATTTTTTTCATTTCAAATACCTCCTTTTAGGTTTATAGATTCTAACTTTATAAGGTTTATGTAATATCGTGCCATTTCCGATAACTCATTCATAACCGAACAAATTCATTCATACTCCTAAATTGGAATGATAAGCGAGGTATTTCCTTTATCCTAAGTTTATTCATATCTCAACGCTTCAATGGGGTTCAGCCGGGCGGCTCTTGTGGCGGGGAATATGCCGAAGAATATCCCGACGGAGGAGGAGACCAGCAAAGCTACCACCACCGACCACAGCTCCACCGAGGCGGGCAGAGGACTGACAGAGGAGATAATCTTGGCGATCAGGGCACCTGTGATGATGCCTACAATTCCACCCACCAAAGCTAAGGTGACCGCCTCCACCAGAAACTGCCACAGGATATTTCTTCTTCTGGCGCCCAGAGCCTTACGAATCCCTATCTCCCTGGTTCTCTCCGTTACCGAGACCAGCATTATGTTCATTATCACGATTCCCCCCACCACCAAGGAGATGGAGGCTATTCCTCCCATCACCAGCAAAGCCAGTTGGGTGAACTGCCGGAAGAAATCCATCACGCTCTCTGAGGTCATGATGGCGAAATCGTCCGGCTCATCATAGTCAACGTTTCTTCGAGCTCTGAGGATCACCCGACATTGATCCATGGCGTCCTGCATGGACAGAAAATCCTTTGCCTTCACAAATATCATGAGAAAAAGTCGTCGGGCAAAAAGCTTCTCAAACGTGGTTATGGGGATCAGAACGAAATCGTCTTGATTGTTACCCAGAAAGGTCCCCTTCTTTTTTGCCACCCCAACGATTCGAAAATAGTGGTTGCCGATTTTTATATCCTTGCCCAGTGGGTCCTGGTCGGGGAAAAGGTTTTCTTTTATCTCCCAACCCACAAAGCACACCCTTCGATTGTGCTTCACCTCGAATTCAGAAAAGATCCTCCCCTCATAGACTTCGTGATCCAGGATTTCGGTTATGTTGGCGGTGGTTCCAGCGATGGACATGTTGGAGAGATGTTGGTTTTTGTATTTGACCTTTCTCCAAGTGATAGCCTCAGCTCCTACCTTCCAGCAGTCGGGACAACCCTGCTTTATCGCCTCCATATCTTCTAAGGTGAGCCTTTTTCTCTTGATCTGTTTAAACCACTCCTCGCTGGAGGTGATGATACCGAATTTTCGGATCAAAAAGGTGGTGGAGCCCATGCTTTTGATCTCAGCCTCCACATACCGATTCATGCCGGAGATGATGGAGACCACCGCGATCACCGTCATCACCCCGATGATAACGCCAATAAGAGTTAGAATGGATCGCAATTTGTTGGCTGCCAGTGACCTTAAAGCGATAATTATACCTTCTAAAAACTGCATGCTCGGAGAAGGTTTAAAGTTGCGGATCTTTCAGTGTGAGTAAAATTTCAACCACACGATGTTGTATCAAGACCTTATTTTTTCTTCTTTTTCGATGATTCCATCGCGGAGATAGAGTATTCGGTCTGCATAGGTGGCGATGTCGTGTTCATGGGTGACGATGATGATGGTGTTTCCTTGATGATGAAGCTTCTCAAATATTTTCATGATCTCCTTCCCGGTGATGGTGTCCAAATTTCCCGTAGGTTCATCGGCCAAAATCAGGGAGGGATTATTCACCAGCGCCCGGGCAATGGCTACCCTCTGTCTTTCCCCTCCAGAAAGCTCGCTGGGTTTGTGAGTTGCCCGATCCTCTAAGTCCACCATTTGCAAAGCCTCTCGAGCTTTTCTTTTCCTGATCTCAGACTCAGTCCCATTGTATATCAAAGGTAGTTCCACATTATGGGCTGAAGTCGCACGAGGCAATAAATTAAAGGTCTGAAACACAAATCCGATCTCTTTATTTCTGATGCGAGCCAGCTCATCATCACTTAACTGACTGACCAACCTCTCGTTCAGATAGTAATTGCCTTTAGTGGGGGTATCCAAACAACCGATCAGGTTCATCAGGGTGGATTTTCCCGAGCCGGAGGGACCCATGATAGCCACATATTCACCCCTCTGGACCTCTAAGGAGACCCCACGTAAGGCATTCACCTTCTCTGTTCCCATCTGGTATATCTTCCAGAGATCTTCCGTTCTAATTAACACACCATCTCTCCAAAGGAACTGTAACCCCAAAAGCTTAAGCATCTTCTGGGACCAAACTTCGTCTGCATTGGATTCCCCACATTTCGGGGGTATGGTCACTCCTTTTCCTTTTGTCTTTTGCGTCTTTCGGTTACCTTCACCTTATCCCCATCTTTTAATGTTCTCAGAATCTTATAGCTTCCGGTGATTACCAGGTCGCCATCATTTATTCCTGAGACGATCTCGATGTTTTGTTGATCTGCTATCCCTGTCTGGACCTTCACAAATTTGGCTCTTCCCTGCTTGACCACAAATACCCCCTCCGTTTCCCTTTTTTCCTTTTTGAGCCTTTTTTTACCTTTCCGGTAAAGGGTATCCTCCGAGGCTTGGGCCCCTTTCTCTTTTTCCTTTTTGGTTAGAGTATCACCTTTCTCCTCCCTCATCACCACCGCCTGAATGGGAACGTTTAAGACATCCTCTCGATGGTCTGTGGTTATATCCACTGAGGCAGACATTCCCGGTCTGATCCCGGGCACCTG
>JAOZNS010000021.1:10866-21650 GCA_029933635.1 Candidatus Zixiibacteriota bacterium
AACCTGATCCTCCAGCCTCACCTTCACCAGAAAGTTGGTTACCTGATCTTGCGTTCCCAAGCCACTGATCCGGGCGGTGTGTCCGATCTCGGTTACCTTGCCCCTGAAGGTGGTATCTGGGAAAGCATCAATTTTGATCTCTGCTTCTTGTCCCACCTTCACCTCAGCTATATCCGTCTCATCCACCTCCACCTCTGCCTCTATCTCGCTCATGTCTGAGATGGTCATGATTACCGTTCCCGGATTGTTCATGGTCCCGATCATCACTATCTCACCCACCTCGGCATTAAGCGAGGTGACCATTCCGTCCATGGGTGAGGTGATGGTGGTCTTGCTGAGATTGTATTTGGCTTCATCCAAAGCAGCTTTTGCTTGTTCATATTGAGCTTTAGCTAACTCCAGCTCAGTTTTAGCCATATCATATTGCTCCTGGGAGGAGAGTTTTTTTTCAAAAAGCTCCTTCTGTCTTTTAAAGGAAAGTTGTGCTTGCTTGAGATTCGCCTTGGCAGAAGCCAGACGGGCCTTAGCCTGGTTCACCGCCGCCTGATATTGCGTTTGATCAAGTTGAACTAAAAGCTGACCTTTTTTGACCAGGTCCCCCTCCTTGACCGGAAGCTTTATGATCTTTGCCGGCACGTAGGCTGAGATCTGAACATCCGTTCTGGGGGTGATCTGACCGTTTGCGGTGACCACGGAAACAAGGTCGCCTCTTTTGACCTTTTCTGCCTGCACCTGATAGGTCTTCTCGGAGCTTTTAAAAATGTTGGCGACGATGATCGCTGCCACCACGATTGTTCCGCCCAAGATGATAAGAACTTTTTTCTTCTTTTTCATATTTCCTCCGTTAGATGAGCAGTTCTGCAACCGACCTGATCTTCTATCCCTCTCCCTCCTGCTGAGATCTAAGAAAAGATCTCTCTGAAATAATGTTACGATTGAATATAATTATTTACCAATCCAAGCCAGATATTTATCATTGGCCCAGGGTCTTCTCGAACTGCGCCACTGCGAGGTTGTAATCATATAGAGCCTCCACCTTATCTGCCTCAGCCTGTTTGTAGCTCACCTCCGCATCTAAAAGCTCCAGTATGCTTGCCGCTCCTAAGTTATACTTCTCCTGCATCAATTCCAGATCCTCTTGGGCTGATTTGACCTTCTCTTTGGTCAGATCTATTTTTTCCTTCGCCTGCTGAACGTTAAGGAAAGCCTGTTTGAGCTGCAAAGCCACATCTCTTTTAATCTGCTGGAAGCTCTCTCTGGCAGAATTCAGATTTGCCCTGGCATAAGAGAGGTTGTGTTTCTTCTGGAAATTCTCAAAGATGTTAAGGCTGATGTAAGCTGAAAGGTTCCATTCGTAATCCCGTCTGCGGATATATTTTAGATCATCTAAGTCCACATTGCTCCACGAATAGGAGCCATAGAAGTTGAGGTTGGGGAAAAAACCGCTCCGAGCCATACCCAATTGCGACTCAGCCGATTTAAGATCAAACCGAGCCTTCCTCACTTCAGGATTCTTTTGCATAGCCTCCCTTAGGGCCTCTTCGTAGGAATAATCAAACTCTGGCAAACTAAGGTTTTCCTCCACATCGATAGGATGATCCACATCCTGACCCATCCAGCTATTTAAGGTGGCTTTAGCAAGTTTGAGCGAATTATCTGCACCGATTAACGCCAGCTCCACATCTCCATATTGAACCTTAGCCTTAAGCACGTCGGAAAAGGATGCTGAGCCCAGCTCGTATCTGGTTTCGGCGATCTTCAGTTGTTCCTTCGCTCGCTTCAATGCCTCCTTCTGGATCTCCAAGAGCATCTTGGCTTTCAGAACATCAAAATATGCCTGTTTGACCGAGAAGATCAGCTCCAGGTGGGTGAGTTGATAGGAACTTTTGGCTGAGTTTCTGGAGGCATTTTTTTCCTTGATGCTGTAAAAATCATATCCACCCAGAGACCAGCTCTGGCTGGCACTGATGGAGGCGGAATAATATTTGTATGTCTGGATCCCCAAAATCCCATAGGAGTATGAACGGGTGGCGGGGTCATAGATGGCGCCCACCGTTGGTCCGGTGATCCTGCGGGAATATCCCAATCTGGAATTTATGCTGGGAAGAAGCCTTCCCCACCCAGTCCATACATCACTTTTGGCTATATTATAGCTATTCTTGGCGGCAATAAGCGTGGCATTATGTTTTTCTGCCAACCGAATGCATTCGTCCAGTGAGTAGATTTCTGGGGATGTGCCTTTCGGTTGTCCACCGCAAAGCTCAGTTAAAAGGAGAATCAAACAAAAACTTGATAGGATAATTCTCATATTTTCCTCCCTGCCGTTAGAGGGCAAATGCTCCACCAAATATGGTGCTTAAAGCGGATTTTATCAAAATCCAGATCAACCAGAGAATCAAGACCGGAGCAAATGCTTTTTTCGTGCTATATTTATACATCACTCCCATTCCAATGGCGACCAGTATTACCTGCCAGATGGTGAAGATATCGAAGCTGGAGAAAACGTTATAAAGGAAAGTGTCCTTAGCGTCTGCTGATAAAAACACAGCCAAGCTGGTCTGGACATTGAGGCTTCCCTTAGCCATGATTAAAGGAAATTTCACAATCATCGCTGGTATCGCCACCAAGGCGGAATAGCAATATACCGAAAAGACCTGACGAAAAGTGGAGTCTCCACCCAACAGGACGTTGAATACGAAGAACAAGACCGCTGCGACCACCACCAAAGAGACCAGGCTTCCTATCGGTGCCAAAGCCAACTGCCAAATAGGTGGATGATCCGTTTCTTTTAGTTTCTCGATAATTCGTCCCTTTTGCTCTTCTGGAATTTTCTCATTCTCCTGGATTCGTTGCACCTGTTGGTCCATGATTAGAGGATAGGCATAGTAGTAGAATCCTATTCCCAGAATGGCCACGATCAAAAAAGGTACCAGCCAGGTAGGCTTAATTCGTAAGCTTTCGAATACCCTCTTGGGCTCAAAGAAGATGTTTATGATCTTCGAAGCCCCAGCCATGGGTTTCTCCTCAGTCTGAACGGAAGAAATGCTTTGTTCCATCTTTGCTCCTTTTCTTGACTGTAGACCTTTTGTTTATTTTAGACGGAATAGTCAGGAAAAAAGTTTCACAAAACCTACAGACAGTAGGCAGTATTCGGTAGACAGATAAAACCTTTCTTTATTTCGTTTTTCTGATGCTCCTATTTAGCCCGTTATCATAGAAGGAACCCCTTCAAGCTCGATCTTCAGAATTTCTTATTGTTTGCTAAGATCATGTATCGCTTTTCTCTGATGTCAGTCTACTGCCTACAGTTTACTTGCTAAATAAATAACGGAGCTAGAACTAAAGATACCATAGCCATAAGTTTTATCAAGATATTCATGGAGGGACCGGATGTATCCTTGAAAGGGTCCCCCACGGTATCCCCAACCACCGCAGCCTTATGAGCGGATGATCCCTTTCCTCCCAGATTGCCCGCTTCTATGAACTTTTTGGCATTATCCCAGGCTCCCCCTCCATTGGCCATCATCAAAGCCAGAAGCACGCCCGTTAAGGTGGCTCCAGCCAGAAGCCCACCCAAAGCTTCCTTTCCCAAAAGGAAACCTACGATTATCGGGGCGAGCACCGCGATCATTCCGGGCAGGATCATCTCCCTAAGCGCCGCCTCAACTGATATAGCCACGCATCTTTCGGAATCGGGTTTTGCTTTTCCCTCCATCAATCCGGGGATTTGGGCAAATTGTCTTCTCACCTCAGCCACCATCTTAAATGCCGCCCTTCCCACCGCGGTCATAGTGATGGAGGCTATTAAAAAGGGCAAAACCCCGCCTATGAAAAATCCGATCACCACCTCCGATCTTAACAGATTGATCAGCTCCAATTTGACCGCCGAAGTATAGGCGGAGAACAAAGCCAAGGCGGTTAAGGCGGCTGATCCGATGGCAAATCCCTTTCCAATGGCGGCGGTGGTGTTGCCCAATGAATCCAGCCTGTCGGTTATCCTTCTCACCTCCGGTCCCAATCCGGACATCTCAGAGATCCCTCCAGCGTTATCCGCTATGGGACCGTAAGCATCCACCGACATGGTTACCCCGATGGTGGAAAGCATCCCCACCGCGGCGATCCCTATGCCGTAAAGTCCGGCTAAT
This sequence comes from Candidatus Zixiibacteriota bacterium, assembly GCA_029933635.1. GTDB lineage: Bacteria > Zixibacteria > MSB-5A5 > MSB-5A5 > SM1-73 > SM23-73-3. The sequence continues at coordinate 15,012 of JAOZNS010000021.1, forward strand.
TTGTATCCCACAAAGATAGCTATGCAGATTACCAAGATGGGCCAGACCACGCTTTCCATCCCCACCGCGATGCCGGTGATGATGTTGGTGGCCGCCCCGGTCTGTGAGGCTTTGGCAATCCTTTTTATCGGAGAGGAGGAGGTGTAAAATTCAGTAAGAAGCCCCATCAGTATGCCAGCAAGATTGCCAGCCAGGATAGCCCAGAATACACCAGTGGGCAGACCCAATTTCTGGATGATGATGTAGGTGGCGATCAGAAGCACCCCCGCAGCCACATAGGTGACGGCCCGCAAGACCGTGGCAGGATTGAATTTTTTAAATATCTTAACCGAAAGGATTCCTAACATGGAGGCCACCAATCCTACCAGAACGATCAAAAGTGGCAAAGACATATATTGCATCCTCATGTAGACATACCGGGCACCTGTGGCGGCGATGGCAACCGATGCCACCACCGATCCCACATAGGACTCGAACAAATCCGCTCCCATGCCAGCCACATCTCCCACGTTATCTCCCACATTATCCGCTATCACCGCTGGATTTCTGGGATCGTCCTCCGGAATGGACTTCTCCACCTTTCCCACCAGATCGGCGCCAACATCTGCTGACTTGGTATAAATCCCCCCTCCCACTCTGGCAAAAAGGGCTATGGAGGATGCACCCATGGAAAACCCAACCAGAACCGCCGGGTCTACCCTATGGAAGAAATGGTAATATATTCCCAAACCCAGAAGTCCCAGGCTGGCCACCGACATACCCATCACCGCTCCCCCGGAGAAGGCGATGTTTAAAGCCTTGGTTTGCCCGGAACTTCTTGCCGCCTCACTGGTGCGGACGTTGGCCCGGGTGGCAGCATTCATCCCTAAGAAGCCAGCAAGCATGGAACAGGTAGCTCCAGAAAGAAAAGCTACCCCGGTCCAGATGCCTATCTTCCATCCCAAAAGCACAAAAACGACCAAGATAAAGAGAACCAGGATGGAATACTCCTTCTTCAAAAAGACCATGGCTCCTCGATGAATTACCTCCGAGATATCTCTCATCAATTGATTGCCCGGAGGTTGCCTTTTAACAGAAAGGTAAAGTGCCAGAGCAAATCCAAGCCCCACTATTCCCAGAAGAGCTGAGATGAACCCTAAATCCATTTCTGTTTCTCCCTCTTTTGAAAATGGTAAGTGAGGTGATTTTTTTCAGATGATAACTTTCGTAAAAATTTGTTCAACAAACCAATTTTATTCTTTTTTTGCTGAATCTATATAAGATTTTTGCTTAAAGTTCAAAATTTCTAAAGCGTTGCTGAACCACAAAAAGAAAAGAGATTGAATCAGCCTCCTCATCTTTTAAATTCCATTTAGTCCAAGATGGGCTACGCTGTTGAATAGAAACAAAGAAGCGACTGGAATTTTTTCTCGTTTTTGTTGGTTTCATTACCATAAAAATAAAGGCAGTTTGAATCAAACTGCCTTTTGTTTCTTTTGAATTAAGTTAAACCATTCTTTATGAGTTTCGATCTTGCTTTATTCTCGGTGGAAGGTCTAATCAGCATTTATCTCATCAAAAAACTTTTTAGCCCACCTCCCTTATCCTGATGAAGGTATATCTGAAATTTGTCCCCGCCGGGTGCAAGCATCCTTTCTTTGCCCCCTCTTACCTAACCGCCTCTTTTTGATCATCTCTCACTTCAAGGTGAAGCGAACCGGATAAACCACCCATACAGCCACCGGTTGGTTATTGCTGATAGCGGGTTTGTATTTGATCTTAAATGCACCTTCTTTAGCCACCTCTTCGAACCCGGCGCTGGAGCCTGATGGTTTAAACACGATGGCATCCCTCACGTTGCCCTTTTTATCCACCAAGGCTTTGATCCACACGACTCCCTCAATTCCTGCCTGCTTTGCTAAGGGGGGGTATTGGTATTTGACTTCATTTAAGGGCACTGGAGGTTCATCATAAGGGACGAACTCCTCTGGAGGGGGTAGATATTCCTCCAGGGGAATCTCAATAGCGATGGAGTCACCACCTCCTTCGCCCCCTATGATGCTCTGAGCGCTTAAGTCTGCAATCTTTCCCAGCTCTTCTTGGGTGGCAATGGTGACCTCCTCTGGTGCTTCCTCATCTGGAACCGCCTTGGGAATTCCTATGGAGGGTGGAGCTATGCCGGGAGCCGCCACCGCCACCTGTGGTATCTGTTGTTGACTGACCGAGGGGGGAGCGGCTAACTCGGCAATGGTTTTGATCCGAACCACTCCCTTTGCCTCAGGAACCTTAGAGGTGATGCTGGAGTATAGTAGAAATCCTCCAATCACCGCTACGTGCAAAACTCCAGCTATGACCACCGCCAAGCCAAGATGTTTTTGATAGCTTCTCTTAAGCTCAATGGCTCCATAGCTGACGAAGGCATTTGAACCTTTGGGAATGGTTGCTGCCTTCTGTTTCATGGACTAGCACCTCCTCTCACCTCCGCCATCTGTCTTCTATCAAATTCTGAAAAAGGCGAAAGGCTGAAGCGATAACTGAAATTTGGCTTAGTCTCTTTTATCTGCTTCTCCACGATTTGAATCTCATCTATCACGTCCACCATCTTAAAATATCTGGCATCCTTATCTATCTTTACCAAGGTCACCAGCTTGGGCTTTTTTAGGTTCCACTCCAGCAGAAGCCCTCTTAGAGAATCAAATGGTATGGGTTGGGGGGTCTCCCGAGCAATGTTCCACCACAGGTTTTCATCCGCATCGATTCGCAAGGTCAAAAGTCGAGACTCCGCCACTGGAACCGGATTATCCGTTGGAGGAAGATTCACCTCCATAGCTTGTGGCTGGCTGAAGACTGTGGTGACCATATAAAAGATTAGAAGCAAAAAGGCGATATCTACCATGGGGGTCATATCAATTCTGATCCCGATCCTTCTTTTAGGTCTTCTAAGCCCCGTTCCTTTTCTTTGTCTGGGCGCTTCTCCGCCTACATCAACACCTGCCATTTTTCCTCACTTCCTGACTTTTTATATCTTTTCCTCTCTTTCCATCTCCATCTCCGTCACCAGGCTGAACTTGCTGATCTTTATCTCCTGGAGTGCGTTCATGATGCTATTCATGGTTCCATAACTTACATCCTTATCCGCCTTGATCACCACGAACCACTTGTAAGCTCCCGGAACGCTGGCTCTGATCTGAGTGATAACTCTGGGTAGGGTGGTGGGGGTGGCCTCCTCATAATGTCTTATCGGCTCGCTTACCTCCTTCCCTTCCCTTTCCACCGTTCGCTTGGTGATATACTCTACCAAAACGCTATCCTCCTTGGTGACTGTGACATAGATCATGTCCGACTCAGGAAGCTTTATCTCTGAATGGGAAGAAGGGAGGGCAACATGTAACTTCTCTGGAGGTTTAAAGGAGGTGGTAGCCATATAAAATATCAAGAGAAGAAAGGCAATATCCACCATGGGGGTCATATCTATTTTGATGCCTATTCTCCTTTTCATTCTCTTGAGCATGTCAAAGCTCCTTTCTGCTCAAATTTGGGCTTTTATTTCCCTTCCGCCTCTCTGCTTTTCAGAAGCTGAATCACCTCATAGGAGGCTTCGTCCATGGTGTAGTTAAAGGCATCCACCTTGTTAACAAAAAAGTTGTAGGCCACTATACCCACGATGGCGTTGAACAATCCACCCGCGGTATTAACTAAAGCCTCGGAGATCCCAATGGCTAACTGCTGAGCATCGATGATTCCACCAACTCGGTGTCCAGTAGCCGCAAAGGCACGAATCATGCCGATGGTGGTGCCCAGAAGCCCCACCATGGTGGCGATGGAGGCGATGGTGGAAAGAGCAATTAAGTTTCTCTCCAGAAGCGGCACCTCCAGCGCATTTGCCTCCTCAATAGCCCGCTGGGTTTCCGCCAACCGCTTCTCAGGGGTCTCACCACTTCCCAGAAGCTGTCTATACCTCTCGATTCCCGACCTTAATACGTTTGCCACCGTCCCTCTCTGCTTATCACATGCCGCTAAGGCACCTTCAAAATCTCCCTGCTGGAGCATGGAGATCACGTTTTTAAAGAAGGACTGAACCGACGCCTTACCCTTCGCCTTGTTCAAGGTGAATAACCTCTCCAGGATGAACGCTAAAAGCATCACCGAGAGAGCAATCAAAATTGACACCAAGGGACCGCCTTCATGTAAATATACGGGAAGCTGAAACCAAATGAAGACCCCGATAGCCAAAGAGACTATTAAAACCAGCACTATGAAAACCGATTGTTTCATTTAAACGCTCCTTTTTGGTTTGAAAAGTTTAACTTAAACGATTCTCCAAAACGATGCCCAAAGCTGATGAAAAATAGCTTCAACGGAAGAGTCTTTTCCTCAAATCAAATCATCCATACCTCCTTGCTGAAAATAGATCAGTCTTTTTCGCAATATCCTCAAGAGTTAACTGAAACGATGCCTCAAATAATCCCTTCTTAAAGATCACTGATTTTTGCACAGTTAATTATCACGCTGGGTAAGCTTAACCATATCCCGTAGCTGGAGAGCGCAAAGAAGTTTATCACATTGAAATGATCCCCGAATCCATCCACCCTCAGCGAATCTGCGAAGGGCGTGGGTATTCCAATAATTGATGTTATGATCAAAGCTATCCACAAGACCAAAGGTATCAGATTAAGCTTCAACCTCTTTTTTAGATTGTTCAGATAACTTTCCTCATCATTGCGTTTTCTGTGTATCGCCAACAAGCTGATCAGCCCAGCACCAAACGAGGAGAGGATGGTCAAACCAACCAGAATCACAAAAAGGCTGAAGAACGCTCCACTTAAAGGGGCGTAGCCAAACAAAGTTCCCAGTTTCAGAAAGAAGCCAAAGCCCAGGACATAGGTGCCAAAATCCTGTCCTCTTAAGGAAAACCAGGGCAAGAAAAAACTTACGGTCAAAAGAAAAGAGGCTATGGTCAAAACCATCCGGTCCACCGAGGAGAATACTTTCACCCTTACCAGACTATGGTCCCTTTCCACCAAGATTGATCGAGAACCTTTCCTTCTCACCTCCTCTAAGTATCTTCTTTTTTCCTCCTCGTTTTTCCAGAACTCTTTTGGACTCTTAGGATAGATCTCGAAGCCAATGTATTTAAACCTCAGATCCTCAGAGATTTTTTCAAAAGTTTTTTTCTTTTCGTCTTTCTTTTCCATCCGTATTAAGCTCCTTCATTACTTTTTAGTTTCTTAATATCTTTGCATATCTATCCGATCCCTTCCATCCTTGGCAGGTTGATTATTGGGATCTATCTTTAAAACTTTAAGATAATATTCATAGGCTTCATCGATGTTGCCTGAGGTTTCCAGCGCCTGCCCTAACATCAAAAGATAGTTGATATTTTTGGGAAAACATGAGACCGCTTTTCTAAGATAAGGAACCGCCGCTTTCGGATTTTTCGTTTGCAGATAACAATATCCAACATTAGCGTTTATCTCGCATTTGGAAGGATCCAGCTTAAGCTCCTTCAAATATGCGTCCTTGGCTGGAGCAAATCTGTCCAGGTTAAAATATACTCGGGCTAAAAGATCCCACGCGGTGGCTTTATCCGGCTTCAACTCCACCACCCTCTTCAAAGGAACCACCGCCTCTTTGTATTTTTCCAGTTTAAGATAACTTAAGGCTAAATTGAGATGAGCATTGGCATTATCTGGATCAGCTTCGATTCTCTTCTGGAAAAAGGGGATAGCTTGTTCATACTTTCCCTGGTTATATAAGGCACTCCCCAGGTAGGAGTAAGCGGATGTTCGGGTGGAATCCAATTGGATGGCTTTGCTCAACGAGACCACCGCCTCCTCCAGCGAGACTGAATCGCCGATCTGCGCCTGAACCTGCCCTTTACTCACCCAAAAGTCTGCATCCTTTTCGGTCCATTCATGACCTTGTTGAGTTAAGATCTCCTCGTATTTCGTAAAAGCTTTCAGCGCTTCAGGAAATTGCTTTAAATCCTGATAGGCTTTGCCCAGATAAAGATATGTCTCCGGCTCCTCAGCACCCAAACCCAAAGATTTTTCCAGATACTGGCTGGCTTTCTGAGTCATCCCTTCTCGAGTGAGCGTATCATGGTCAATCACCAAGCAGGGAAGCATCTTCGAGAGATAGTAATATGAGATTCCTAAGTTCCTATAGGCCTCTGAGTTTTCCTCACCAAACTTCAGATACTCTTCGTAAATTACTCGCGCCTCCGGGTAGTGTTTACCGTCCAGCATGTAGATATTACCCAGGGCAAGATATGCTTCCTTGTTCTTAGGATCCACTCGAATGGCTGTTTTGAAAGCCTCCATGGCATCATTGAATTTTGCCTGTTTAAGATAAGCCTGGGCCAGGTTTGAATAAACATCCACCAGGGTGGAATCCAACTTAAGAGCGGTCTGATACTCCTGGATGGCAATAACCAATACTCCCTTTTTGAAGTTCACATCGCCCAGATTTTTGTGATACAAAGGGTTTTTCTCATCATAAGAGATCGCCTTACGGAAGGACAAATCTGCCTCCTTTAACATCCCCTTTGCCATCTGCACCAATCCCAATACATTATACAGCTCCCCTTTTTCTTTTATATCCAGTCCCTTCCTTATCACGCTGTCAGCTTGATCATACATTCCTTTCTTATAATAAGCA
>JAOZNS010000022.1 GCA_029933635.1 Candidatus Zixiibacteriota bacterium
TTAATCTTGGCAACGTGACCGTGTTCAGTCGTGATCTGCCTTCCGACTGCGAGGAGCCATCAGTTAAGTTCGCCGATGGATACGTGAGCAAGAACCCGACCATCAAGCTCTGGGTGGAGGATCCGAGTGGAGTTGACTGGAACACGGTCAACGTCCGAATCGCTGGTTGCGGTGAGGAGTGCTGGTACTGGGCTCAGGATCTGATCAACAACGGTTATGTGGATACTCTGACCGGTGAGATAACTCTTGACGGCTGTCATCTGGATTGCTCGGATGGTCAGGAAGTTGAGGTGTTCGTCTTCTCCGGCACCAGCTATACCGGAACAGGACCCCATGACTTAAACGGCAACTACGGACAGTATCGTAGGTGTAGCTTTGTGGTGGATGCAAAGGTTCCTGACATCAGCATAAGCAGCACCTCCAGCCGACCCATCAAGATTTATATCAGCGATTCTCGGTCTGGTGTTGATTGGTCCACCTTGGAGTTCTATGAGGATAGCGTCCTGATCTGTCAGGGACTGGGGTGCATGGATCAAGAAGCGCTCAGCATCGACACCGCTGAAGGTGTGATCGAATACACACCGAGTGCCGGCGGGATGGAAGTGGAGATTCGGGTTAAAGACTTTGCAGGCAACCTGAAGATATACTCTTTCGACACTGAGGAAGAACTGCTGGTCTTTACGGATCCTCACAACTATCCTAACCCGTTTGATCCAAGGAAAGATGGTCCCACCACCATCGATCTGGGCTTGAGCAAAGGCGCTTACGTGACCGTCAAGATATATGACTTCGCTGGCGAGTTTGTGAAAGAGCTCCAGAAGAATAAGTGGACTGGAACCGGCACCGTGTTATACTGGGATGGCACCACGGAGGACGGAACTAACGTGGGTAATGGAACCTATCTCTGCTACATCAAGGCAAAAGATTCCAACGGTGCCTCCAAGACAGCAGTAATAAAGATTACTGTGCTCAAAAAGGATAAATAAAGTTTCAATAATGGGTGGGTCCCTTGAAATGGGACCCACCCTGAAAAGGAAGAGAAACTTTGTTAATCTTATAGAGGAAAGGAGAGGATTGAAAATGTTAAGCAAAACAGCTAAATTCCTAGTGGTCTTTTGCCTGCTGTCAGTGGTGTCCATCTCCGGCGTTTGGGCAGATGATAACCACATGCTTCCCATGTTGAGGATGGGAGTGGGTGCCAGGGCGTTAGCCATGGGTGGTGCACATGTGGCAGAGGCTCATGATGCTGCAGCCGGATACTGGAACCCGGCAGGCTTGGCAGACATTGAATGTGTCAGCTTCACCGCCATGTATGCCGCTGGAATGGCTCATGATCGAATCTACAACTACATCGGGTTTGGATGGACCCCATCTCAGGTTACCAATTACGGAACCTTTGGCATTTCCTGGTTGAACTCCGGCACCAAGGACATTCTGAAATATGATGGTAGCGGCAACTACAAGGGGACCTTTAAGGATATGAACAACGTGTTTTTGGTCTCCTGGGCGTTCAAAAACGAGTTCAAGGATAGAATGTTCTCGTTTGGCTTCAGCTTCAAGGTGGTCAATATGGACATTGACGACTACAGCAAGACCGGTGTAGGAGGAGATGCGGGCATCAAGTTTGTGGTCGATCCCCGAGTGGCGATAGGCTTGATGGTTCAGGATATCGGTACCAAGGTGGATGATTGGACCGTTCCCACCACCGTCCGGGTGGGACTGGCCATATATCCTCTGGGAGAAGACCATTCCCTGTGCATACCTATAGATTACGGTAATACCAGACACAGGAGAGACGAAACCTTGCACCTTGGAGCGGAGTATAACTGGGAGTTTGCTGAGAATTACTCTGCGGCACTTATGGCTGGTATCAACGATGGAGATTTCGCCATAGGGTTGGGCTTCAAGGTCTCCAAGATCAGACTGGACTATGCCTACGTGACCGAGAAGGTGGAGTTCTTAAACCAAAATCATCGAATTTCACTGTCAGCAGACTTTTAGAACCAATTTTGCCTAACAGGCAAATACACTAGGAAAACTTTTAAAAGCCCCGTCTTTCTTGCCGGGGCTTTTAATTTTTGTGTTCCATTGGTAGGGGGTAATTCTCGTGTATCACACCTGCAGGAGAATTTCTCCCATAAAATGTAACAGGTATTTTTTCACTCAGAAATAAAGCCGAATTGATATAATCTTTCTACCTGATTTTAAATAATGGAAATTAGAAAGGTATGAATGCCCCAAAAAAGTAGGTTTTTATGGGAAGGTTATGTTGTATTTTTTAATCTTATACCTGAGTAAAGCCTCATCTATATTCAGAAGTCGAGCCGCTTTGGTTTTGACCCCTCCAGCTTTGGCTAAGGCTTTTTCGATCTGCTCTCTTTCATATTCAGCTAACTGGCTTAAAAGCGAGGTATGCTGTGAATCCTTTGTATTATTAAACTTATCCAGGCTTTCAGCCAAGAGGGAAAAAGGAATTTCTTTCTGTCCTCTTGAGGAGATGAATAGCCTTTTTACCTCATTTTCCAGCTCCCTTATATTTCCAGGCCAGTTGTAGTCTAAAAAGAGCTTCATTATCTTAGGATCAAGGGTGGGCAACTCAGATGAGAATTGAGGAGGGGGGGGAGGCAAATCCTGTCCTACACCATTGACGGAAAATTTTCTTAGAAAGTGCTCCACCAAAAGGGGGATATCTTCCCTCCTTTCTCTCAAGGGAGGCAGTCTAAATCTCATCCCACTTAAGCGATAAAACAGGTCGTTACGAAATTTTCCTTCTTTGACCAGCTGATCCAAGTTTTTATTGGTGGCAACTATTATGCGAAAATCAACCCTTCTTGGCTTGACCTCGCCTATTGGTACGATCTCCTTTTCCTCTATAGCCCTCAAAAGTTTGACCTGAATGGAGGTGGGAACATCGGCGATCTCATCCAGATATACGGTTCCTCCATCAGCCTCATCCAGAAGTCCCTTTTTGTCTGAAACGGCACCGGTGAAGGCGCCTTTTTTATGACCGAATAGCTCGCTTTCGAAAAGGCTCTCGGGCAGGGCGACACAATTCACCACAACGAAATTTTTACCTTTCCGATTGCTGTTGAAGTGTATCATCTTCGCCAGAAGGTCCTTTCCGGTTCCAGTCTCTCCTTCCAGCAAGATGGTTATATCCAAGTCTTTAATCTGATGGATGTTTTGCAGAATCTTAAGGGTCGTTTTGTCCTGAGTGATGATATCGGGGAACGATAAGCGGGGAGGATGATCTACAGAGATGGAAGGCTTAGAGATTTTAATCTCGTTCTCCAATGAGGTAAGTGAGCGGAGATCTTTTTTCTCGTTTAATTGCTCGAAGACACGTCTGGCTTTGTTTAGGAAATCTTGGGTCTCAGCACGTTTTTCATATTGCAAAAACAGCTGGGCAAAGGAGCTATGAACTTTAGCAAGATAATAAGGAGTGTCCAGCTGGCAGGCTAAATCCTCAGCTCTTCCTAAGAATTTCAACCTTTCCCAGAAGTCAAAGTTCACATATTTGCCCATATCCATATAGGTCATTGCCAGCTCGAATTTAACTCCCATCTCTTCCAGCAATCGAATGGCTAAGATGAATTTTTCTTTTACCTCAACCGGAGGACGACCATCCCGGCCATATATCCGTGCAAGTGCTCTATAGGATAAAGCTTCCTCCAGTTTTTCTCCGATATCCTTTGAAGCGGCAAGTGCTCTGTGACAGGAAAGTAGCGCTTCCTTGAAGTCTCCTTTCTCGGTCTGAAGCTCTGCCAAAAGCCTGTAAGCCTGACTGACGATTGTGCTTTTAGATCCGATCTGTTCGCCAATATGAACTGCTTCCTGAAAGTGGCTTTGAGCTGAATCCAACTCACCGCGGGCAAACTCAAGATTCCCTTGATATTCGTGATAGATGGCAAGCTCTCGAAAGTAGTTATTTTCTGTGATTAGATCCAAAGCCCTTTTCAGGTAATCCTCTGCGTGCTGGAATTTCCTTAGCAGGCAGAAGAGATTGCCCAAAGACAGAAGAGACTTGCAGAGGTTAAACTGGTCGTGCAAGGTTAAGTTTGCCTGAAGGCTCAAAAGCAGATTCTTTTTCGCCTCTTTCCATTGGTCTTTTAACATGAGGATGGTTCCAAGGTTTCCATATAGACGGGCGGCTGTCTTATGGTCATTTATCCGACAGCAAATCTCAAGCGCATCGTTTAAATGTTCTATTGCCCGACCGAATTTGGACCGGATAAAGCATAGTCGGGCTAACTCATTAAGCGTCTCAGCAATTCCCTTTTGATCTTTTATCCGTCTGTATGTAGATGCGGTATCGATGAATTGAAGCTCTGCATTCTTGAGCTGGCCCAGCTTGACATATATTCTTCCCATGAGTTGTTGAACCTGAGCTAACCTTCGGTTTTTTTCTGTATTTCTCAGAATCTCGTAAGCCTTTTTTGCCTTAGTGAGAGCCTGTCGCGGTCTTCCCTGTTTGTCCAAGGTAAATGCATCCAGATAATAAAAATCACCAGCCTCTGCAGAGAAATCATCCATCCTTTTCTGGTTCTGCAACTGCCTTATCTCTGCCTGAGCTTGCTTGAAGTTGCCTTCTTCCAGAAGAGACTCAATCAAGCCCAGCTTGGCATCTGATGTTTTTGTATGGCTTTCAAGGTTTTTGGACATAGTAGTTCTATTTAGGACCCCTTGCTTTGGGCGAATGGTTAACTTCCTTGATTTTGTTTAGCATAGATACAATCCAGAATGGTCTGATTATGATAAGCTTAACAGGTCCAATTTCAATAAAGATCTGCGAAGCCGTATTGGGACGGATCGTATCATCAAAGTTGGGCGATCCCGATTCCTGCCAAGGATGCTCACATGGTGGACTCAAAAAGTGGATATTGTATCTGTGATCCCAAGCTGCTCGGCTCAAACTGGCTGTGCAAAAAACAAACATCAGCAAAAACAAAATCAACACCACCCTCGTCTTCATCTCAATTCACCTCCTTTGCGACAGGATGTTTCTACAGTCCTTTTTTAGAATTAATTATAGCAAGTTTAGGGGAATATTCGAAAACATTTTTTGACTGTGGTAAGCTACAGTAGTTAAAGCTGAAGCAAAAATACTATTTCTCTCCGGCTCCACTGATAGCAAAAACAGCTCCCTCCCATTTATTACAAAACAACCTATGTGGATATAACTGCAGGAGAAGACCTTGACAACTTCATAATGACAGTCTTTCCCCTCACTTCCTGTCAAAAACAAAATAACCTCTAAAACCTCCTATGTCAAGCAAAATTTTCTAATTTTTGCGTCTAACGACTTAGGAGAAAGTTTTCTTGGAGGAAGAAGGCGAAATGGATAAGATCTTCTGGATGTTTTTGGGATCGAAGTTGACAAACTCGAAGGTGACGATTATCTTAGTTTCGCATCCTTTTTTGAAAGCATTTACAGGAGGAAATCAGACCAGATGCCGCAAAAAGATTATTATGAAATCTTGGGGATATCTGAAAAAGCCAGCTTGGAGGATATAAAGAAAGCTTACAGACGATTAGCCAAAAAATATCATCCCGACTCCAATCCCAATAATAAGATGGCAGAGGAGAGGTTCAAAGAAATCTCCGAAGCATACGAGGTCCTAAGCAACCCCGAAAAAAGAAGAAAGTATGACCAGCTCCGACAGATGGGACAGAAAGGGCTTGCTGGCTTTGAGGACTTTGAGGATCTGTTTGCCAGAAAAAAGGGAAAGGAACAAGCCTTCAGTTTTGAGGATCTTGGTGGATTTGGTGATCTGGGAGACCTGTTCAGTTCATTTTTTGATCTGGGTGAGACCACCAGACAGAGAAGATGGAGCACCCAGAGGGGTGCAGATCTTTTTACTGAGATCGAAATCCCTTTTGACCTGGCCATCTCCGGGGGCAAAACCACAATGGAACTGAAGAAGGAGGAGATATGTCCACTATGTGGGGGCACAGGCGCTAAACCCGGATCCTCTCTTTCCGCATGCCCAGAGTGTGGCGGAAGGGGAATTTTATCTTTTGTGCAAGGTGCTTTTGCGGTCAGCCGTCCTTGCCCTCGATGTATGGGAAGAGGAAAGATCATAAGAATACCCTGCACCCGATGTGGCGGAAAAGGGCAGATCCCTACCCGGAAGAGAATTCTGATCACCATCCCGGCCGGAATAAATGATGGAACACAATTAAGACTGCGGGGACAGGGGAGACCGGGAAACGGAGGCGGTCCTCCCGGGGATTTGATCGTTAAAGTGAACGTGGGAAAGCATCGGTTTTTTGAACGAAGGGGAAAAGACGTATATTGCAAAGTTCCCATAAATATTGCTCAGGCAATCCTGGGGAGCAAGATAAAGATCAGAACCATAGATGGAAGGGTGATTCTTAAGATACCTCCAGGAACGCAGAGTGGAACCAAATTCAGATTAAGGGGAAAGGGGATAAAGATAGATGGCTCTAAAGGTGATCAATACGTGGAGATATTGGTGGAGATTCCCAAGAACTTGAGTGAAGAACAAAAACGACTTATGGAGCAGTTTGCCAAAGAAGGTGACTTGAGATATTAAGCAATCCTGTCCCAACCATTCAAGGTTTGAAGTGGATCCTCCAGACAAAAAGGAGCTTTTGAAGAAATGAATGTGATTGAGGAAATAAAAAAGAAGGCAAAAAGTAAAAGAAAAAGAGTGGTTCTGCCCGAAGGAACTGAGGAGAGGATGATTCAGGCGACCGAAAAGATTTTGGCAGAGCACTTAGCTGAGGTTATTCTGTTGGGCGATGAAGAAAAGATCAAAAGGCAGGCTCAGTCCAACCATCTGGATTTGGACAAGGTGAGGGTGATTAACCCGGCTGACTCTTCCGAACTGGAAGAATATGCCAGGGAATATCACCAGCTTCAAAGAAGGAAGGTGATAAGTCTTGAACAAGCCAGGGAGCGCATGAAAAATCCATTGTTCTATGGCGCCATGATGGTGAGAAAAGATGAAGCAGATGGGTTTGTGGCTGGCTCGGTCAATACCACCGCTGATGTTTTGAGGGCCGGTATCCAGATCATTGGCCCCGCACCCGGAATCAGCACGGTATCCAGTTCATTTCTTATGGTGCTGCCAGATTTTTCGGGCGTTAAGGATAAGATATTTATCTTTGCCGATTGTGCGGTGATCCCCGATCCGGATTCATCCCAGCTTGCCTCCATCGCCATCGCTTCGGCCAAAACTCTGCAGGATCTGATTGGGGAAGAGCCGAAGGTGGCGATGCTGTCTTTCTCCACCAAAGGAAGTGCGGAACACAAGCGGGTGGATAAGGTGAGGCAAGCAACCTATATTGCAAGAAAACAGAAGCCCGATCTTAAAATCGATGGCGAGCTACAGGCTGACTCAGCTATCGTTCCCCAGATCGCTCAAAGGAAATGTCCAGATAGCGTCATCCAGGGAGAGGCAAATGTTCTGATCTTTCCAGATCTCGATTCCGGCAATATCGCCTATAAGCTAGTTCAGAGGATGGCAAAAGCGGAGGCTATTGGTCCCATCATTCAGGGACTGGCAAAGCCAGCTTTTGACCTATCCCGTGGGTGTAGCGTGGATGATATCGTCAATGTGGTGGCAATTGCCATAAGTTTGGCTTAAGCCACCTCATTGCCTTTATCACCCTCTTCATTTTATGAGGGGATAAAATAGGAAAGGGGTAAGAAGAAATAAATGAAGCCTGTTCGTTCTTTTTTCATAGCCGGAATAATTCAGGGATCGAACACCGGAAAAATTCTGTATGATCAAGACTATCGAGATAAGATAAAGGCGGTTCTTCGTAAATATTTTCCTGAGGCTAAAATCTTCGATCCGATGGAGAAACATCCCGATTCGATAAACTACGACTTCAGAACCGGCGAGCTGGTCTTCTTGGGCTATATCAAACTGGCTTCCCGGTGCGATTGCTTGATTGCTTATCTCCCTGAAGCCTCAATGGGAACCGCCATAGAGATGTGGGAGTGCTACAAAAAGGGCGTCCCCATATGGAGCATAACTTCCATGAAAGAGAACTGGGCGGTCAAGTTCCTATCAAAGAGAATCTTCACCTCCCTAGAGGAATTTGAACACTACTTGAAAACCACCTATTCCCTGAAATAATTCAGAAAATCTGGAGAGGCCTCTGGCTTCTTTTAACCTCAGCAAGATCAGTAAACCGAAGATAGCCGTCGATATATAGCATGGTCATAAATTCAACCCTTATTCTTTGCTTGGTTTTTGAATTAAAAGAAGCATTGTCAGGCTTAAGGATCACAGATATCTACACCTCTTCAAATCAGAAAGAACTTTTATTTTCTTTCCGCGGGAAGAATAAGAAGATATCGCTTTATTTTTCTGCTCATCCAGAAGACTGCCGAATGGAGATCCGGCAGGAGGATGAGGAAACGCTCAAAAAAGATTTTCAAAAGACCAATCTTTTTGGGTTTGCTAAAGGGGGATCTGTTCAAAAGATAGAACAGTTGGATTTCGATCGGGTGATCAAGATCTTTTGCAAGAAAAGGACCCAGTTTGGAGAGGGCGAAACTTTCGCCCTCATATTTGAGCTGACCGGAAGAAACAGTAATGCGGTTCTGGTGAAGCAGGATGACGCCATACTGGATTGTTTAAAGAAGATCGATGCGAGCAAAAATCGCTTTCGACAGATCCTGCCGGGCAAGAAATATCTCCCCCCTCCGCCTTTTAAAAAATTAAATCCTTTTCTGGTCAAAAGGGAAGATTTTGAAAAATTGCTAAAAAAGTGTAAAAAACCGGCACCTGAGTGTCTCCTCTCTGTTTTTGGAGGAATGGATGAGCTTCTGGCCCAGAATATCGTTATCCGGTCTGGGATGGACCTGGGCAGGAGGGCTAATGAATCCTCAGAAGAGGATCTCAAACAACTGTGGGAAACGTTCTCCCGAGCCTTTGAGGGAATATCGCATCGTGACCTTGCTCCCCAGGTCGTTTTTGACCCGAATGGTGATCCAAAAGCGATCAGCTTAATCGATTTGCCCTTTTTGCCTGAGACACAGAAGCTTTATTATAAAAGCCTGAACTCGGCTATTATAAGCTTTTTTTCCCTTAAGCTTAGAAGGGAGGGAGAAAGGAAACAGATACACACTCTGTCCAAAACGATAAGCCGAGCATTAAAGAAGCTGAAAGATCGGGCAAAAAAAATCGAGGAAGATCTCAAAGAGGCAGACAGATTTGAGGAATACAGAAGATTTGGCGAACTTTTGCTGATGAACAAAGAGAAAATCAAAAAAGGAGAGGCTTCAGTCAGGCTTACCGATGTTTTTGATCCTGATCATCAAGTGGTGGAGATACCGTTAGATCCGAAGTTCACCGCACTGGAAAATGCCCAGATTTATTTCAAAAGATATAGCAAAGCAAAGGAGGCATCAAGCATTGCAAAAAAGAGGGGTTCGGAAGCTGCAGATCTGATAGTCCATCTGGAGGAAATTTCCAAACGTTTAGAAGGATCAATTGGAAAAAGTGAGCTGGAGGAGATCAGGCTGAGCTTGGTTAAACTCGGAGTTGTTAGAAAGGGAACCCCCAAAATCAAAGGGAAAAAAGGGAAAGGCTTTTCGCCCCGGCGGTTTGTCACCAGAAGTGGTTGGGAGATTTTGGTGGGAAGAAATAACAGGGAAAACGATTATCTGACCTTCCAATTTGCTCGTCCTTACGATTTTTGGTTTCACGCTCAGGACGTTTCCGGATCTCACGTGGTTTTGCGAAGAAAGGATAAAAGATCAGAACCTTCCTCCGAGGAGATAACAGAAGCCGCCAAGCTGGCGGCTCATTTCAGCAAAGTCAGAAAGGAAAAGAAGGCGGCGGTGCTTTACACTCAGGTTAAATATGTGCGAAAGCCCAAGGGAGCAAAGCCCGGTTTGGTTTTAGTGGAGAAAGAAAAAAGCATTTTGGTGGAGCCGGGAATACCGGGCGAAGGATGAGATAATTATCGGATCTTTCTTATTCAAGTTGGGAGATTTAATGTAGGTTATTGTATTTGAGAGGGAAATAGAAAAGCATCCACTCTTAGCGAAAAAGATCAGCCTGAAGGGTGGGGTTGAAAATCGCTCTTTTTTGCTTTCTCTACCTCCTCACCCTAACCCTCTCCCTCCCAAGGGAGAGGGAACTAATTTTTGATTTATCAACATCCTGGGTTTTAAATCATGAAGGTGCAATCTGAATACGAAAGAACCTAAACTTCTATCCGTAGGATTGGGGCCAATCAGGAGTTAACCGTTTAAGTGTTTTTTGCAATCCAGTCACATGGAGATTCTGCGGAAAAACACACTCTTCATTCAGAGCCTTGCCAAAGATTGGGCGAGGAGCTAAAAACTATATGCATCGCTTGCCCTCAGTTCGCTGATCCACGGGAATTCTTCTCCTGATATTCAAAGGAGAGCTGAAATCGATGACCCCTTTTTCTATTTAATGAGCCAATCGCCAGAGTTATAACTTGGGGTTCTTTTTGATGATCTATGTTTTTATTCTGGATACAGTGAGAGGAAAAAGATTTTTTTAGAACAAAACCTTCCATATGAACATTCCTATCATAGCACAGCCAACCAAAAATTTTATCAAAGTCCCCCCCAAAAAGCCCAAGAAGGTCCCTACTCCCGCTTTCAGGGCTTGGATTCTTTCTCTTCCTCCCAAAACTTCACCTAAGAAGGCGCCCAAAAATGAGCCTATCAAAAGTCCCGGGAGCCCTCCGGTAAAAAGCCCAACCAGCATTCCCAGAAAGGCTCCCAGAATTCCCCAGCGGGTAGCTCCCATCCTTTTGGCTCCATACAAGTTAGCCAGATAATCCAGTAGGGTGGTGATTGCCGTAAGGATGGCGAAACTTCCCAAAAAGGTCCAGTTGATCTTTTCAAATCCGGTAAAAAGAGCGTAGATGAAAGCACCCACCCACATGATGGGAAGTCCTGGAATCATGGGCAGTATGGTCCCTGCCAGACCAAAAAGCATAACCACCAAGGCTAATATAAATACTCCGATCGTTCCCAAGCTCATCGGTAACTTTGAACCTTCTTCGCAAAAAGAATACATCTAATACCAGAAGACAAATCCGTAAGCTATCCTTAAACCATGCGGACATCTGCTAAAGGCTTTCTTCTTCGCCGATCCGGGATATCTCCTTTTTAGCTATAGCTTAGTCTTGAAGACGAAAACCTCACCTCAAAATTTACAAAAAAAGAGGGAACAAATCAAGGCTGGTTTTATTTGACAAAGTATAAGTTAAAGGATTATATTTTTTATATGTCTATCCGGATGCCAGAGAAGATAAGGGAAAAAATTTGGATTTGGCTTATCTTTTTTGTCGCCTTTACTTTGAGGATAATCTATCTTTTACAGATGAAGGAAAATCCTCATTTTTTTTCCCCCACCATGGATCCCCTATATCATGATGCGTGGGCTCAGAACATTGCCTCCGGAAACTGGATCGGTGAGAAGGTTTTCTTCAGAGCCCCTTTTTATGCATACTTCCTGGCGATAGTTTATAAGGTATTCGGACATTCATATATCATCCCCCGCGTGATACAACATCTGGTTGGCTCCCTCTCCTGTGTTCTGGTTTATTTTGTGGCAAAAAAGTTGTTTAATCGGAAAGTTGCGCAAGTTTCCGGTCTGATCGCCGCCACCTACGGAATGCTTTTGTATTTTGAAGATGAACTGCTTCTGGATTCCTTTTTAGTTTTTTTCGATCTTGTTCTGATTCTGTTTCTGCTTAAAGCTAAAGAAAGTCCAAAGTTCTTCAACTGGTTTATCTGTGGATTAATTTTAGGGATTTCTGCCGTCACCCGTCCCAACATCCTTTTGTTCGTTCCCTTCGTCTGGCTATGGATTTTTCTGGTGTTTAAAAAAGAAAAGTCGTTTAAGAAGATCTTAGCCTTCTGCGGATTGGTCCTTCTGGGGTGTATTCTGATAATCTCGCCGGTAACCTTAAGAAATCTGAGGGCTGGAGGAGATTTAGTTTTGATCGCCTCCCAGGGTGGTATAAATTTCTATATTGGAAACAACAAAAACTCAGACGGGATGAGTGCCATCTTCTATAAGGAGGACTGGCAATACCGAGATTTTCAAAAGGTGGCAGAAAAGGAGGCTGGCAGAGACCTGAAGCCCTCTGAGATTTCAGGTTTTTACTACCGAAAGGGACTCAATTTCTATCTGAATTCTCCCGGTCGCGCATTCAAGCTTTTGACCAAAAAGCTTTATCTTTTCTGGAATAGATTTGAGATCAGCAACAATCAGGATATATATTTCTTTCGCAGGTACTCTTCCCTCATCCGGATTTTGCCCCTGGGGTTCTGGTTTATTGGACCCTTAGGGCTTGTTGGAATGATTTTGTCTACGTTTAGGTGCAGGCGTTCAGCAGAAGCTGAAGCCCTCCACCCTCACGATCAAACAAGGAAAGCTTCCTTGCCAATCTTATTTGTTTTCTCCTATATGGTCACGGTGGTTATGTTTTTTGTTACCGCTCGATTTCGGTTGCCGGTAATTCCTTTTTTGATTATATTTTCTGGCTTTTCTCTGGTGTGGCTGGCAGAAAGTTTCTTGAGAAAAGATATTTTCTCCTTAAGATCCTTTTTTTTGCTTCTGATTCCCTTTGCTGCGCTGACCAATTCAAACTTATACCACTTAGGTGCAGAGGACTTCTCTCAAGCTCATTTCAGCCTGGGAAACGTTTACCTTAAACAGGGGAAATTAGATTGGGCCTTGGCCGAATTTGACTCTGCCTTGGCATTAAATCCTCGTCTCAGTCGGGCCCATCTCAATCGAGGGATCGTTCTCCTCAAAAAGGGAGAGGAGGATAAGGCCCAAAAGGAGTTTCTGATTGAGCTTGGGTTGAATCCAGAAGAGGATAAAGCTTACAATAATCTGGCGGCGATTTATCTTGGGCAGGGACTTTATCAGAAGGCAGAACAGATGGCAAAAAGGGCGCTCGAACTTAAAAACTACTCTTCGGATGCATATATGAACTTGGCTTTAAGTTACTGGAAAAGGGGTCAGACGGAGGAGTCAAAAAAGACCCTAAGACTGGGTCTTTCGAAGGTTCAACCCTTTTTTGAAGCTGAATTGTTTTTGGGGGAGATATATCTGGCGCAAACGAAATTGGATTCGGCGGAAGAAATCTTCGAAAGGATTATTCAGGAGGCATCATCTCCCAGAGACGTCACCTACGATTTGGAGTCTTTAGCTTCGAAGGGCACCTCCCGTGCTTTGGAAAATATTCATATCCGGGCAAAGGCACATTTTAATCTTGGAACCATTTACGTTCAAAATGGAAAGTTAAATCTGGCAGAAAAGCATCTGAGGAAAGCTTTGTCTTTAGATACAAGTTTTGCTGAGGCTTATGCAAATTTAGGAATACTCTATGACCACACTGGTAGAGGAAGAGAGGCTTTGCCCCTTTTGAGAAAAGCTATAAAATTGGATCCACAAAATGGAGTTTATCACTATAATTTAGGCTTAGCTTACGCTAAGCAGGGAAAGTTAGAAAAAGCAAAGGAGGAATTTGAGACCAGCCTTGTTTTTGACTCCACCCTTACCGATGCTCAAATCAAGCTCCATTTGGTGGACTCATTGCTCCAATCCGCAGAATCTACCCGCAAACTTCCATCAAAATGAATCGTTGGAACAATTCATAAATCATCCTTTGGTGATCCAAAAACTCACCATCCAACCCTACCTTCTCTCCGCCTCTCCAGTCATGGGGACGAAGCGAACCGGGATGACGTTCATCTTTTTGATCCCCTTCTCTGTTTTAGTTATCACCACCAGCTCCTGAAACACATCCCCTATCGGGATTACCAATCGGCCCCCCACTTTGAGCTGGTCCACCAGAGGTTGGGGAATATGATCCGGTGCCGCCGTTACGATCACACCATCAAAAGGTGCGTGTTCCTTCCATCCCTGATACCCGTCTGCACATCTGACCGTAATATTTTTGTATCCCATCTCCTTCAGCCTCTTTTCTGCGCTTTCAGCCAGAGAGCAGATGATCTCGATGGTGTAAACTTCATTAGCAATCTCAGCTAAGATGGCTGCTTGGTAACCAGAGCCGGTGCCAATTTCTAAAACCTTCTCTCCACCCTTCAAGCACAAAAGCTCGGTCATCAGCGCAACGATATAAGGTTGAGAAATAGTTTGACCCTCGCCAATGGGCAAAGGACCATCGCTGTAAGCTTGCTCTCTAAGGCTTTCCGGGACAAAAAGATGCCTGGGAACCTTTCGCATGGCATCCAGAACCAGCTTATCCTGTACACCCCTTGCTTCAATTTGGATTCTCACCATTTTTTCCCTTTCTCCCGCATAAACATCTTCTTGATATTTTTGAGGGCTCATCCTGACTTCCTTATTTTTCGACTCCTTACAGGAGAAGGGAAAGAAAAGAATGACCGATACGAAAATCCATAACAAAAATGTGTTTGCCATAGGCAATCATCTTCTTCCTTTAGCTTGAAAACCGAAATAATAATATATGATAGAAAGGAAGGTGTCAACGATTATTTGTCTTTCTCCTCGGATAAAGACTATCTGAATAGCTGATTCATTTTTGTATCCCTTACGTTTATTTAATTAAAGAACTGAAAATCCTGACCAATGCCGTGGAAGATATCGTTGAATCTACCAAATTAGCTAATGGAAGGCTCAATTCGTTTATCAGGACATAGGTTTGGGTGCATCCCCAAAATCTTTTTTGATTTATCCTTGACTTTGAAATGCAAAGAGTTAAATTTTGTTTCAGTTTGTGCGCTTTTGTTCTTGAATCTGTCGAAGCATAAATGGGAAATAATTTGAGTTGTCTGGTTTGAGATCGATTGCTCTCCGATAAGCGACTTCGAGAATAGGTAGATGATCTTGATCCCCATGTCTTCCTTTGTTAGAAGAGCACCGTTTGCGGCAATTCTACTTTTCTCGCTCTACAACTCCCTTTCTCATTCCGCCTCAGGATTTACAGAAAAAACACCCTCGATTTGTTCCCCAGAGGGAGAGGACAGAATCTTAAAAACTTTGGCTGTGAAGCAAGAAGATCCGGTGATCTCATCCGCTTTGACCCGATTGATCTCTGACCTTTCCTCTAAGGATAGTGTGAAGGTATGGGTCTTTTTTACCGATAAAGCAATCTTCTCACAGAAACAGCTTCAGGAAGCCAAAGTCGCTATCAAAAACTCACTTAATAGCTCTGCTTTGAAAAGGAGGCTAAGAAACAATGTGAGGGTTGATCTGCTCGACCTCTCGGTAAATCAAGATTATATAAATCAGGTATTAAAGATAGGAGGAAAGCTTAAGCACAGGTCTCGATGGCTCAACGCTATAAGCATCAAGGTTCAGGTGGGAGATATCAAAAAGATAGCTCGGCTTCCTTTCGTTAAGCGAATCAAAAAGGTTGCCAGCTTCAAACAGAAGCCCCTAAGGATCGAGTCCTTTCGAAGAAATCTTTATAGAGAAAAAAGCTTAGCTGGTTATGGTAGAGATTATGGACCATCGCTGTCTCAGCTTAATCAGATAAACGTTCCGGTAGTTCACGACATGGGCTTTAAAGGAGAGAATGTGATTGTGGGTCTGCTGGACACAGGTTATCGAAAGGATCACCAGGCATTCGCTTCGGCTTTCTCAGAATCAAGAGTTTTAGCTGAGTGGGATTTTGTTAACAACGATGGTAATACTCAAAACGAGGAGGGAGACCCTCCAGATCAACACAATCATGGTACTTGCACCTGGTCGGCTTTAGGCGGAGAATATGAGGGGAAGCTTTATGGTCCTGCTTTTAAAGCAAGCTTTGCTTTGGCAAAAACAGAGGATATCTCCGTGGAGGAACAGATTGAAGAGGATAACTGGGTGGCCGGGATGGAGTGGTCAGACAGCATTGGGGCGGAGGTTATCTCCAGCTCCCTGGGATATTCCGACTGGTATGTATATTCGGATTTTGATGGCAACACCTGCGTCACCACCATTGCCGCAGATATAGCCGCCAGTCGGGGAATTGTGGTCTGCAACGCCATGGGAAACTATGGTCCAGGTGATGGCACCTTGATTGCCCCAGCAGATGCGGACAGCATCTTAGCCTGTGGTGCCGTATATCCATCTGGGGAGATCTGGGGAGGAAGTTCGCGCGGTCCCACCTATGATGGACGAACCAAGCCAGAGGTGGTGGCTCAAGGGGTAAATACCTATTGTGCCCGAGCTTCCGGAATAGACCATTATGGACAAGCCTCTGGAACATCACTTTCCACACCTCTGGTGGCAGGCTGTGTGGCAGTGCTTTTATCCGCACATCCACACTGGACAGTCATGCAGATAAGGGAAACTTTGATGATGACCGCTAACCACTCGTCTTCACCCGACAATAGTTACGGATGGGGCTTGATCGATCTGTTTGCCGCTTTAAATTATGATCCCACCGGGGCGTTGACCATTCAGCACGATCTCCCTCTTTTCACATCTGACACCTTGAATCCTTATGATATCTTGGTCAGCATCGTCCCGGGAAATGGACTGATCGAAGATTCTTTGTTTCTCTTTTGGCGTTCAGATACGCTTTCTCCATTTATCAAGCAAAACTTACAACCGCTTGGTTCCCAACAATACCGGGGCCAGATTCCAACGCAAAGTGCAAAAACCGTGGTGCAATATTATTTTTCCGCCCGGGATAGCCTGAACAACTTGGTAAATCTTCCTCTGGGTGCCCCTAATTGCAAATTCAAGCTTCATATTGCCACAGATTTTATCACCCTCGATTTCGAGAACGGATTATCCTTATGGAAGATGGGAGGGATCAACAACCACTGGTGCTTAACCTCGGCAGATTCCCACCAGGGGAGATTCAGCTTAACTGATAGCCCACAAGGAGACTATCAGAATAACACGAACAGTTGGGCGGAAGTCAAGAATAGTTTTGATCTAACCCATGCAGAAAGTCCGGAGTTGGCCTTCTGGCACAGATTTCAGTTGGGGACGGGAGATAGTGGTTTTGTGGAGGTCAGCGTGGATAAAGGAAAAAGCTGGGAAAGACTGCCTCCTTCATTCGTGGGCATCCAAGATGAATGGACTCAGGTAAACTTGCCCCTTGATTCTTACATAGGTTGTGCCAATCTAAAATTCAGGTTTCGCTTGTCTTGCAATGAGGCCGAGGCAAAAGATGGGTGGTTTATCGACGATGTACAGATAAACTTCAAGCCAACATTGGTCCAGGAGGAACCTGTTTCAATACCTATAGGGTTCAGCCTGGGTCAAAATTTTCCCAATCCTTTCAACTCCTCCACCCTCATTCCCTTCACCGTGAATGGTTCGCGGTTCGGAGTTCGTTCCCCCATCCATACTACCATCAAGGTCTACAATATTAAAGGTCAACTGGTGAAGACTCTATTGAATGAGAAAAAACATCTAGGTAAATATACGGTGATCTGGGATGGAAGGAACGAAAGGGGAAGGGAGGTCTCCAGCGGAATATACTTTTATCAACTCGCCACGGAAGATAATAAGATCACTCGAAAGATGATACTCCTGCGATAATCTGGACGAAAAAAGCTTTCAAAATCTCTCACTTATGTTAACAGAGAACCCTTGGAAAAACTTGCAATGACAGCCCTTGTGATTTCCACATAGGTGCCTCTTTACAATTATGAGATGTAAACGAAGGCGGTTAAGCTCTCGGGGGTGAATGGGAAGTTAAAATTCGGGTCTTTCTTATTTAGGTTGGGAGATTTAATATAAGTTATGGGGGCTTTTGTCAAAGTCAGATTGTTGGCCGGATGAATTCCCGCCCCTGTTGGAGACAAAAACTTATGACCCATAGGGCCCCGGGCATTTAGTCCTGCCAAAAGAGGTGGGCAAAAGCCCCTTATTGTATTTGAGAGGGGAATAGAAAAGCATCAACTCTTAGCGAAAAAGATCAGCCTAAGAGGGTGAGGTTGAAAATCACTGTTTTTTGCTTTTTCTATCTCCCCCAAGGGTAGAGGGAACTAACTTTTGATTTGTTAACATCGTGGGTTTTAAATCATGAAGGTGCAACCGAATACGAAAGAACCTAAATTTTGGAGCCTTTTCCATTTCGGTTGTTCTATGGATACGGGGAGTAGTCCTGTGGATTCTGCGGACTGAAGGTAAGCGATGCATGTGGTTTTTAGATTCTTCGCCTCGCTGAAGGCAGGGCTCAGAATAAGGGTGTGTTTTTTCCGCAGGTTCCATGAGAGCGGATTGCGGCATATGCTCAAGGTATAAAAAGAGAGGTCAGAAGGATAATTCTGACCTCTCTTTTTTCAATACAAATCTAAAAAATCAAATTACCTTACGGTAAATCCTCCCAGAACCACTCCACCATTCTTCTTATGACCTCAAACACGGGATAATCTGGCGGATCGTTTTTCATCAGATTAAGAGGGAAGGAAAATTCTGCAGTCCGGAAGGTGGGACCTATGTAATTTTCTGCACAAGGCTTATCATGCATCTCTGAGAGCCAGCCGAAGAAGGAGACGAAGCTGTAAATTCTCCTCTGGTAAGGAATTTTGTCGGCATAATCCGGCGTGTTGGACATCGCACTATAACACACATAGGGGATGCCTCTCACACCAAAATTGCGAACCGAGAGGGTATCAGTATACCTGATCAGCTCTTTGCATTTGTTTGGATCCTGATCCAAGGTGGGAAGATCGGCCCATAACCCAAAGGGTTTAGCTTGAGTGAATTCCAAGGTCATGGTATCCATAAGGGTTAAATAGGGGATAAACATCCCCTCCAATCCACAATATTCTGTTGCCACATCAAATGTATTGGGCGAGGAACCTCTTATTTCTGCAAAATCCCGATATTTTCTTTCGGTATCAGGTAATTTAAAGTTGTTCATGCCAATCAGCCACAATCTGCCTCCGATATTTAGGTATTCCTTATATTTCTTAAAGCTCTCTTCAGTGATGGCCGCGGAAGCTCCCAGGTTAAGTAGTATCACCAAGTCATATTGGGATAACATATCCTCTTCCGGTGGTTTTTTATCAGTAGATTGTAAGTCGCTGGTTATATCATACCACAGGTCGAATTGATCACAAAGCCCATCCTGAGTGAGCAAATCAAGAGCCTCACGATAGAATGGTCTGACGAGTTGAGTGTCAGGCACCCCTCCAGCTTTTCCACCGTAACTGGTGTGATCCACCACCAGAATGGTCTTTTTACCTCTATCCGTGTAACGAAACCTTGGCTTGATAATGCGAAAGTTAATGATGGCAGCGGTATCATGGCTGACTAAAGCATCGTCCCGAGCCCTTACCCTGAGTTGATACCATCCGTAACCTGCATCGGCACCAATATCTTCACCGTAATTCTTCAGGTTTTTAAATACATGCATCCTCTCAGATACCCATCGGGTATAGACCCATTTTCCAACAATCAATATGCTATCCAGCGAGGAGTCCACGACTGCGGTGGTGCCTGGAGAGACTGCCGATTCCAAGGAGTCCTCAAATGGACCCACCAGTTCCCATTTAAACTGGAATTCAGGTTGCACGCGTGGGTTAGGATAATCCAGAGAATCCCAGCCCACCCAGGGGATGGAGATCCCCTTCCAGGTAGCTGTGGTCTCCTCCAGGCAATAGTGCCCTTTAGCCACGAAATTGGCAAAGGTGGCGCTGTCCATATCAATGAAGGCTCTGGGTCGGTGGTTATGTCGGGATAACATCAGATGCTTAACCTCTGAGACAGCTCCCCGGTTATCCACAGCTCTTAGAAATATATATTGGGGGGTGGAGGTATCGGGATCCATATGGGCAAACATCATTACCTTTCTGGTGTGTCCACCTGGCTCAGCCGCCACGTGAGCGCTTAGCATGTTCATCAAAATAGTCTGATCCACCCAGGAGGTGCTATCTGAGGGGATATCGTGGAGATAGCTTTTCAGTTGACCCAGCGAATCCCAGTGCGCAAAAACGCTGTCCTTCGGCATCACCGCATATTGATAGGCAGTTACAAACCCATCGATGTCCGTTCCATACCAGTGAACCTCAGGGTTTACAGAAAAGTCAGTCCCCTCAGGAGGGATATTGGCGAAATACACCTTGGGGGGGATATTCTCTGGGGCTGTTCCCTTTCTCTCCAACTTGCCACACCCAAAGAGGATGACAAGACAAACCACAAAGATCCCTAAGTGAAAGCTGTATTTTTTCATAATCTCAAAACTCCTTTTGCTGATGTAATCTGTTAAAAAACTTATAGTTCTTGAACCCTTTGTGCCTGCAGGATTTAAATAAAAATGTTCTAAAACCGAATCCCCACTGAAAATCTATGTAAATTTTCCAGATATCCCATATCACGATATCCATAATCAAATTTTAGTTGAGTGTTGGATATGTTGAGGCTTATGCCACCGCCAGCGGAAATGCCATCAAGATCAAAAAGTCCAGCTCCCTCGTGAACATCATATTCGAAATATTTTCCCAGCCTCAAAGAAAAGAGATCTTTGAAAGAATACTCCACTCCTGCATTGAATTTCTCCATATTGTCGTTGGGATGGCTCCCTTCTGCAGCGAAGACCGCGCTATGATTTTCTCCTCGAAAGATGTCGAACACTCCCCCAAATCTGAAATTCATGGGTAGCGGATAGGACTGATCGATGAACTTGAGATCGGGTCCGAAGTTGCTCACCATCATTCCGATTTTGAAACCCTTGAATCCGGTATTATAGAGAGTGCCCACATCCACTGCCCAACCGGTGGCTCTTTCGGTATCATATAGCTCATCTATGATCTTGAGGGTGGCTCCCACGCTGAAGCGATCTGTAAGGCTTCTGGCATAACTTAAGCCCAAGGAATAATCCTTGGCGGTGAACGTCTGGGTAGGAGTCAGTCCCACCTCGTAGGGTGTATAATCCATCTCCCCGGCATTCAGCATGCAAACGCCCAAACCCCACACACCCCCGAATCTGGGGGTGGGATAAGCTAGCGCCACAAAGTCGTAGTTTATATCGACTGGATAGGAGACATGAGTGAACAGCGCTTCTCTTTCCATCAATTGGGACAATCCGGCGGGATTATAGTAGACTGCAGAGGCGTCGTCACAAATGGATAAGAAAGCCTCACCCATACCCACCGCTCGAGCCGAAATCCCCAATTCCAAAAACTGAGCTCCAGCTGTTCCCACCTTTGCCTGACCCCAAGCCCACTCAGGACAAACAGAGAGGATCAATATTACAATTCCGAAAAGCAGTTTACGCATAGCTTTCTCCTTTCCTATTTAATTATCACGAACTTTCCGATCTGATTTTTTCCGGTATCTTTATCCTCCACGCTGAAAAGATAAATCCCCGATACC